>NZ_JAMYLV010000006.1:0-253140 GCF_040318195.1 Mesorhizobium sp. M1273
TCAAACGCCGGAGAAGCCGCAAGCTCGAAAGCGCTTGACCTCAACATGCCGAATAGAGAAGTGCTTCAGGACTGCTGCAACCCGGACTTTTTCAACACTATCGGTCGAACTCGGTCGTTCAGAATGATTGGGTTTGATCCTGAAACGTCAGCCGGCCGTGGCCGGCGTCTTCAGCAGAACGTCGCCAGAGGCTCAGTGCGGATCTCGACCCACTGGCAGCGCCGGCTCTCATGATAGAAGGACAAGAAGGGCGATGGGAACGCAGGGTCCGCGAAAGCGCCCACCGGGATGACGGTCAGACCGGGCTGCGTGTCGATCCGGTAATGGACGGTGGTGCCGCAATCCGGGCAGAAGCTGTAGATGACGCGGCCGCCCTCGTCGCCAATGCGCGTGAACTCCGCCGAGCGGCCCTGGACAACAACGTCACCTTCCTCAAACCACGCGTTGAAGCTGAACGCGCTGCCGGTGCGTCGCTTGCAGGCCAGGCAATGGCAGACGAGACGCGTACCGGCTCGCCCGAGCAGGTGGCTGACAGCTGAGCGCAGGAACATTCGGCGCGCCGCGTGACCATGGCTGGCTCCTCTCAAGATTCCCTGAACGATATCACTGCGTATCGGTGCTCAATTCGGCCCGCTTCTCATCCGAGACGACGGCGAGATCGAGGACCTTCTGCAATTCGGCAGCATGCCGGAACGACGGTTCGGCCTGGACGCCGCTGCGCACCGCATCGACGAAGCGCTGGTAGTTGGTCTGCACCGTTCCGGCGTCCAGAACTTGCCATTTGGCGTTCTCGACATCCTCGCCGATGCAGGCTTTCAGCTCCGAGCCGGTCAGATTGTGCACGACTTCGATGCCACCCTTGTCGCCGTAGATGCGCAGTCGGAGCTCGTTGAGATGGCCCGTCGCCCAGCGGCTGGCATGGACGACGCCGAAAGCGCCATTGCTGAAATCGAGCGCCATGGTGAAACTGTCATTGGCGTCGAGCTCGTACTCCCCGATCCGGTTGCCAGGCGCCTTGTCGAAGGACCGCAGGCGGCAGAACACATGGTCGATGTCGAGCACCGCGCCATAGCTGGCGAAATCGAGGATGTGGATGCCGACGTCGCCCAGCACGCCATTGGAGCCGTGGCCGCGCGACAGCCGCCACAGCCATTTCGGATCGGTGCGCCAGTCGCCCCAGAACTTGGATATCAGCCAGCTCTGCAGATAGGACGCCTCGACATGCCTGACCGTGCCGATCTCGCCTGCCAGCACCATGGCGCGCGCTCTCTGCAGCGGCGCGACATTGCGATAGGTCAGGTTGACCATGTTGATGATGCCGGCCCGCTCGGCCGCATCGGCCATTTCACTGGCCCTCTGGTAATTTTCGGCGAGCGGCTTTTCGCACAGCACCGGCTTGCCCGCCGCGATCAGCATCATGGTGGTCGGATGGTGGATGCGATCGGGCGTCACGTTCGCCACCGCGTCGAACTTGCCCCATGCCAGCGCCTCGTCCAGCGACGCGAAGCGGTTGGGGATACCGTAGATGTCCGAAAACTTGTCGACACGCGTACGGTCGAGATCGACGGCGCCGATCAGTTCGACGCCCTCGATCTTGCCGAACTGCCTGGCATGCTCCTCCGCCATCCAGCCGGTGCCGAGTATCAACAGACGCATGATTCTTATCCTTAGGACAGGGCTTTATCTTCTTGTTCGATCATGGATTTGTCGTCTAGCGGAAGCCGGCTTCGCCCGCGGAATGAAGTTTTCCGCCGCGCTCGACGATCGGCTCGAGCGCCTTTTCCACCGGCACGTTCGGCGCATCGAGGATGGCCGGATTGGAGCCTTGCGGGTTGTACGCCCATTTCACCGCATTGCGCAGCACCTTCTGGACGTTGGCGTCGTGATAGGTCGGATAGGTCTCGTGGCCGGGCCTGAAATAGAAGATATTACCGGCGCCGCGGCGATAGGTCAGCCCCGACCGGAACACTTCGCCGCCCTGGAACCAGGAGATGAACACGGTCTCCAGCGGCTCCGGCACGGCGAACTGCTCGCCATACATCTCCTCGTTCTCGAGCTCGAAATACTCGCCGATCCCGGCAGCGATCGGGTGGTTAGGGCTGGTCACCCAGAGCCGTTCGCGCTCGCCCGCCTCGCGCCATTTCAGCGTGCAGGGAGTGCCCATCAGCTTCTTGAATACCTTCGAGAAATGGCCGGAATGGAGAACGATCAGCCCCATGCCTTCCCAGACGCGGCGCGCCACGCGCTCGACCACTTCGTCGGCGACGGCGCCATGGTCCTTGTGTCCCCACCACAGCAACACGTCGGTCTCGGCCAGACGGTCGGCCGGCAGCCCATGCTCCGGCTGCTCCAGCGTCGCCCACGACACTGATATTTCCGGGTCGAGCTTCAGTGCATTGGCGATCGTCGCATGCATGCCCTCGGGATAGATGCCCGCGACCACTTCGTTGGTCCGCTCATGAATATTCTCGCCCCAGGCGACAGCGCGTATTGTCATGATGTCCTCGTGATTGTTTGAAGCCGGAGCCGCCCACCGGCCACTCATACTGTCCCTGGACGGGATTGAAAACCTTCGAGATTGGCCAAACCTCCCCAGCTTCGTCATCCCAGGGCGGAGCAGGCGCGAAGCGACGTCGCGAAGACCCTGGGATGACGAAGCCATGAAGGACTGCCGCGAGCGACCTAAGCCCCTCGCCCCTCTTGGGCGACGCGTGTCAGCGGCTTCGACAGCCGCGGCACGACGACCAGGCGCTTGATCTTGCCTTTCTTGTAGGCGGCGAGGAAGCGGGCATAGTCCTTGAAGACGACGCAGCCATTCGATTCGGCGCGGCCGCCGCGCAGCATGTAGGTGTGGGCGAGCAGGCCGTCACGGCCATATTTGTTGCTGCCGCTGGCCGGCGTCAGACGGATCGCCTCGACACCGTGGAAGCGCGATTCGCGCATCGTCAGATTGTAGGTATCCGGCGGCGTCGGGCCGACATTCTTCTTGTGGACGTAGCGTGGCTGGTCGACCATCGCGCCCAGTCCCGAATGTGCCTCCAGCCGCGAGCCGTCGGGCATATAGACGGTCTTGGCCGAGATGTCGTAGACGGCGACGCCGGTACCCATGTTGGGCGTGGTGAACAGGTTCCTGAAGGCTCCGCCGAGTCCGCCGGAAGGCATGTCGGGCTTGGCATAGGCCAGCATGTCGCCGCCCTGCGTCTTCGAACGTTTGCCCGGCTTGCCCGATACGGCCGGCACTGCCGCTTGTGACGAATTGCGAGGCGACAGGCTGCCGGGTTGCGTCTCGACCGGCGGAGCGTCGGCCGTCTGCACCTTGCTCGCCTTGGCGGTCCTGGAGGCCTGCGCCTTGGGCGGCTCCGTTTTCGATGCCTGATCCTTTTGCGCCTGATCTTTTCGCGCCTGGTCTTTTGGCGCCTGATCTCTTGACGCTTGAGCCCGCGGCGCCTCGGCCAGCTTATCGATGTCCGCCTGCGGACGCAGCGTCGGCAGCGGAACGCTGTCGGGCATGTCGTCCTGCGGCGGCAGCGAGGCCAGTTGGACCTCAGGCTCTTGCGTCTCTTGCGAAGCCGCGGGCTCGCTTGCCGCGACGGCTGCCGGGAGCACGTCGATCATCTGCTCCGGCAATGTATTCGCCAGCGCCAGCGCCAGGCGCGACGAGCGTTCGATCTCCGCCACCTCCGGCCCGAAGCGCACCGACGCCGGGCCGTTCGGGTCGGGTATGCGTACCGGCTCGGCGAACCGGGCGTCGGCCGGCAGGCTTGCGAGCATGACGGGTGAGCCGGCACGGGCAAAGGCGGCGGCAAGCTTTTGCGGCGACAGCGCGGCCTTGGCGACCACGTCGTCGAAGCTCGATTGCCGCGACGCATCAGCGACAAGCGGCACGGTATTGCGCTTGAGGCGGGCCGATTTTCCCTGGTGGACGAAGTTCGACGCCGACCGCAGGCAGTTGGCATCGCATCCGTGCTGCAGCAGCTTGGCCGAGAGCGCCGCGTTTGCTGCGGCCCATGTCGGGGCCTGCGCCTTTGCAAGGCTGCGGCGAGGATCGGCGAGCGCGATGGTGCGCGGCGCGAGCAGGCTTTGCGGGAGACCGTTGGAAGCGGCGCTGAGCGAGGTTCCCACTGAATAAAGGCCGGCCAAAGTCGCCACCGACCATAAAGCAATGGCTGCACCGACGGCCGGAACCGCGACCCAGCGCAGGCCGGGCCTCATCGAAGTCAATCCAGTTGCAGGACTGTCACCCCGGGTTTTCGCACTTACAAACGCCATTCAACCACTCTCAATCGGCCGATGCCGGCTAGCGGATTTCGCAGCCGTGACATTCACAGTTCGCCTGGTGCCCCCAGCACGCTTTGCGTCTGTTGCCGATTGATTCAAAAGATGGACAAAGTTGGTTAACCAATCCCTCTACCGACCGCCGATTGGGCGACGGTCACACCGAAAAACGCCCTCCAAAACCTGCATAGTTGGCAAAACTGCCCTCCAATGATGACTTTGCTGCCCGTTTTTGTCGGCCGAGTCAAGAAAGCGAAATGACTAGACCTTGCTGGGCGGAGTCGGCCATGGCTGCGAAAGTGAAGCCGCGCCGACCAGAATCGCGCGGCCGGCCGCCGCCGCCATCAAGCCCCGGCGATCGTCAACCTGCCACTTGTCGACCTGCCACTTGGGCGAATGAACGGTCATCGTCTGGGAATTCGGAATAGCGGCAAGACGTGTGCTGCATGGCAGCTGAACGTCGCAGGTGCTGGAACGGGATATCCAATACCTCGAGCAATTTCAGGAAAGTTTGAAACGGTTTTCCGTCCGGAATTGCGTCAAAACAAAAGACAGAGCGTTTCCGTGAAACGATGAACCGTTCAGACCACAGCCATGACTATGTGAGCCTGGATTTTGGCAGCAACCTCGCCGCTGCCATGCCTGTCTGCAATCGCGGCTGCGGCGTAGTCGGTTGCAGCGTCCAGTTTTCCCGCCTCTCTGGCCTCGATTTCATTGCGAAGGAGAGTGCCCTGGCAATAAGCAACGGCCGGAACGCGCGGCGAGGAGGCACGGCTTTGTTCGGCTCTCGTCTCGATCACCACACCGGAAAAACCTGCGTCCTCCAGCTCGCTACGGATCAGTGCCGTATCGTGGTAGCCATGCGGCGTGCGTGCCAGAAAGCGCGGCGGATCGTTCGGAAAAATCCTCGCCAGGGCATTCGTCACATCGTCCGCAAATACATTCTCTTCGATGCGATCCCATACGCTGAATAGAAAATGTCCTCCGGGCTTCAGGACTCGCCGGGCTTCGCGGTAGGCAGATGAGCGGTTGGGAAAGAACATCGCACCGAACTGACAACAAACGAGATCGAAGGCCGCATTTTCGAACGGTAGCGCCAGAGCATCAGCCTGACGCCAATTGATGCGATCGTCGGGAGCTTGCCGCGAAGCGGCGTAGTCGAGCATCGGCTGGTTGAGGTCGGTTACGACATAGCTTGCACCGGGCGACAGTTTTGGCGCCAATGCGCGGGTGACAACCCCGGTGCCCGCGGCGGTTTCCAGAACGGCGCTTGGCGACAAGGACGCTGCTCGTCGCGCAAGATCTGCGGCGAACGGCTCGAAAATCAACGGCACCATATAGCGGTCGTAGTTTTCCGGAATTGAGCCAGCGAATACCTTGTCCGTTTCCAACATTGCTATCCCCCGTCGCCCGTTTGATGGCTCGCCAGCATAGCATGGAATTGTTTGCTGTTCGGTCGCATTCGACCGGGAGGCGGTTCGCTTCCGTAAGCTCCGAAACGCCGTGCTGCAATTATCTGCATGTGTGCTAATGTATTGTGGTCATGCGCATTGGTGCGTGGCCAAACATTAAATGGGAGGACGCGATGAAAACCATGAATCGCAGGTCCGCGATTGCGCTCGGCGTGACGGCGGCAGCGGTAACGCCTTTGTTCACGCTGGCGGCGGCGGCAAAGGTGAAGAAATACGGCCCGAAGGAAGGCAAGGAGATTGCACCCGGCGTCAGATTGGTCGAGGTCGGCACCGGCAATTCCGATATCCCCGCCTACAAGAGCATCTCAATTGTCGATATAGTCTTTCAGCCCGGAGCAGCCGCCCCTCAAATGGTGATGGACAACGACATGGTCTGCACCATTGCTGCCGGTGAATTCACGATCAAGAAGGCGGACAAGGAATTCAAGCTCAAGGAAGGTGACGTGTACACCTGCTCCAAGGGCAAGACCGACGAGGCAGCCAACACCAGCAAGGTGGTCGGCATCCACCGCATCGCTGTCTTGATACCTGCCTAGCGTATACCGACGAAATCGGCCCGCGTCCTCTTCGGAGGCGCGGGCCTTTTGATGACGTGCGTGGCCTTGAGCGGTTCATCGTTTCACCGCTTCGACCCGGTCGACTTCGTCCAAGTGTGGTGAGACTCACGCTGTTCATGGTTTTTCCTCCCGATTTTTACTTATGAGCGGTTCTCCCTCCGACCGCTTTGAAAGGGTGCGATTATATTAGAGATCGCGCAAGTTTCTGGCTGACTGCTGCATTGGCGGATTGGCAATCCGGCAGCGCACTGAGCGTTTTGGAGTTCACGAAACGGCCCGGTGCTCTTCCCGAGCTGCCTCCCAGACCTCGCGCGCCGCATCTGCATTCAGTGCCGCGATTCCCAGGCCGACGATCAGATCCGGCCACGCCGAGCGCCACAGGAAAGCCGTCACCAATCCGGCCAGTATGATCGCAATATTGGCGACCGCATCGTTGCGGGCCGAGAGGAATGCCGCCCTGGTAAGACTGCCGCTGTGATGGCGGTAGCGCGCCAGTATGTAGGCGCATGACAGATTGACCGCCAGAGCGCCCAATCCCGCCAGCGTCAGCGCCGTTGGCTGCGGCGGCACCGGCATGTTGAACTTTTCCCACGCGGTCCACAGCGTCGCCAGGCCCGGCACCAGCAGGATAAGCGCCAGCGCCATGCCGACCCGCGAGCGGGCACGCAGCGACCATCCCATGGCGAGCAGTATGAGGAGATTGACCGAGGCATCTTCCAGAAAATCGACGCTGTCGGCGAACAGCGACACCGAGCCGATCGCCAGCGCGACGGCGAATTCAATGCCGAAATAACCCAGGTTCAGCACTGCGACGACAAGCACCACCCGGCGAAGGCCGTCCGACGCAATGGCTTGCTGCATGGTCTGCCCTAACACGATGCCGTTGTCGCTCTTACCAGCTGCTCTTCCAACGCAACAGCCGCATGGCATTGGCCGTCACCAGCACCGTCGCCCCGGTGTCCGCGAGAATGGCGGGCCAGAGGCCGGTGATGCCGGCGATCGTCGTCACCAGGAACACTGCCTTCAGACCCAACGCAATGGTGACGTTCTGCTTGATGTTGGCTATGGTTGCTTGGGACAGCCTGATCATGGCCGCAACGTCGCCGACGCGTCCATGCAGCACCGCTGCGTCAGCCGTTTCAAGAGCCACATCGGTGCCGCCGCCCATGGCAATGCCGACATCGGCGGCGGCAAGTGCCGGCGCATCGTTGATGCCGTCGCCGACCTTGGCTACCCTAAGCCCTTGCCCCTTCAACTCGCCGAGGATGCGCTGCTTGTCCTCCGGGAGCAGTTCGGCGCGCACCTCGATGCCGAGCTGTTTGCCAATGGCAGCCGCCGTGCGCTTATTGTCGCCGGTTAGCATGACTGTCCTGATGCCTGCATTGGTCAGCGCCTTTAGCCCGGCGAAAGCATCCGGCCGGGGTTCGTCGCGCATGGCAATGAAGCCGGCCAGCGCGTTGTCTACAAGCAGCACCGCCACTGACTTGCCTTCATCGTTCAATGCCACGATGCGTGCCGCCTGGTCTGCTGGCAGCAGGTTTATCTCGCCCGCCGCGACTGGCGAGCCCAGAAACAGGTTCTTGCCGCCGACACGACCGATAACCCCTTTACCGCCGATCGCTTTGGCTTCGGCGGCAGGCGGCACGGGAATGTTGCCGGCTTTGGCCCTTTGGAGGATGGCCAAAGCGAGGGGATGGCTCGAGCCGATCTCAAGCGCTGCCGCCAGCGAAAGGATGTCGCGTTCACCGGCACCCACCGCAACGACATCGGTGACCTGTGGCTTGCCGAGCGTCAGCGTGCCGGTTTTGTCGAGCGCCACGGCGTTGATGGTCGCGAGCCCTTCCAGCACCGCCCCACCTTTCATCAGCAGGCCGCGCCGGGCTCCGGCCGAAAGCGACGCCGCGATCGCCGCCGGAACTGAAATGACCAGCGCGCACGGGCAGCCGATGAGCAGCAGCGCCAGCCCCTTGTATATCCATTCGTTCCAATCGCCGCCCAAGAGCAGCGGCGGTGTGGCGGCCACAAGCGCCGCGACGGCGACAACGCCGGGCATGTACCAACGCGAAAAGCGATCGATGAAGCGCTCGGTCGGCGCCTTGTTTTCCTGCGCCTCCTCGACCAGCTTGATCACGCGTGCAATCGTGTTGTCTGCGGCGGTCGCCGTCACCTTGACGCGCAGCACGCCGTCGCCGTTGATAGTGCCGGCAAAGACCGTGTCGCCGACGTCCTTGCGCACCGGCACGCTTTCACCGGAGACGGGTGATTCATCGATGGCGCTCCCGCCTTCGGTGATCTCGCCGTCAGCCGGAATCCGGTCGCCCGGCCGCACGAGGATGATGGCGCCCACAGCCAGGCCTTCGGCCGGCACCTCGCGGGTCTGGCCGTCTTTCTCGACGAACGCGGTTTTGGGAACGAGGGTCGTGAGCGCTTGAATACTGGACCGTGCGTTGCCGGCCGCAACCCCTTCGAGCAACTCGCCGATCAGGAACAAGAAGACCACCGTCGCCGCTTCCTCGCCGGCACCGATGATGACGGCCCCGGCCGCCGCCACAGTCATCAGCATTTCGATTGTGAACGGAATGCCTGCCGCTGCGGCCATGGCCGCTCGGCGCGCGATCGGAGCCAGGCCGAGCAGCATTGCGGCGATGAAGGCCCACGGGCCGGTCGCGGGCCAGGCGTAATCAATCGCGAAAGCCACGGCCAAGGCGACCCCGCTGGCGATGGCCAGGCGGCCCTTGGCGCTGTCCCACCATAGCTCCGACGCCGGCGCATCATCGTTATCATGTAACCCCGCTACGTTCTCGTCGTGATTGCGCCTTCCGTCGGCATGGTTGTCGGCGGATTGATCGGACGCCGGCGTCCCAGACTTGGAGGTCAGCGGAGCGACGGCGTAGCCGAGGCCGGTGACCTTCCTCTCGATCGCGCCGAGATTGCTTTCGGGAGTATGAGTGACCGTCAGAGTGCCCGCCGAAACGGATACGTTGATGTCCTGAACACCAGGCATCCGCCGCACGGCCGTATCGATTTTGCTGGCGCAACCGGCGCAATCGATGCCTTCCACGCGGTAGCGGGTCTGTTGTTTGGTCGCAGCCATGGTGAACCTCTTGTATCTTCGACCGCGACGCTACATCCTCTAGCGACTAGAGGAGCAAGCGAAATGTCAACAGGTGTGACCATCGGTGAAGCGGCCCGACACAGCGGCGTGAAGGTTCCAACCATCCGCTACTATGAGCAGATAGAGTTGCTTCCTGCCGCTGCCCGCAGCGAAGCCAATCGCCGGCAGTATGAAGCGGCAGACTTGCGCCGGCTCGCCTTCATCAGGCACGCGCGCGAGTTGGGGTTCGGGATCGAAGCCATCAGGGCGCTGCTGACGCTGCAGGATAATCCCAGCCAGCCTTGTGCCACCGCCGACGCCATTGCCCAGGCGCGTCTGGCCGACGTGGTTCAGCGGATACGCAGCCTTACAGCATTGAAAGCCGAGCTGGAGCATATGGTCGAAGGCTGCCGGCACGGAAAAGTCTGCGAATGCCGTGTCATCGAGGTGCTGGCGGATCACGATAAATGCGAGCATCCTCACCATTGATTTGCCAGAGCAGAGCTCGCGTCAGCCCCGATGTCGCGGCATCCGGAGCTTGCAAAAGCCGCACTTTACGGTCAACCTGAGTGGATGATGGCGCGCCTGTCACCAAAACATCTCCTGGTCATGCTTCTCGCGGTCGTCGTGACCGCCGGGTTCAGCCTGTCCGCCGCTCAGGCTGCCGTGATGTCGGCCAGGATGGCAGTCGACGGCCGCATGACCATGGCCGCGGATACCGGCACCACCGACGCCGACATGGCCAAGATGGCCGATGCCAGGGACGGTGACTGCAACGCTTGCCTCAAGGGCTCGGCCGGCAATGACAAACCGATGGAATGTGCGCCGACCTGTGTCGCACCGGTTCTGGCGGTGCTGCCGGAGGCTCTCCCCGTGACGGGACTGCCGCAGCCCGAGCTGCCGTCGGCGCTTCCCGCCCCGTTCCTGCACGGGCGAAGTCTGCTGCCCGAGCCATTCCCTCCAAGACCCAGCGCTCTCGTCTGACGCCGTTTCTGCCGTTCCACGGCTGATTAGCGGCGTTTGATCGCCCGGTTGCGCGTACTGCGCAGCGGGCGCGGTAGCAATTCAATCGATGTCGCGACGTTCGCCGTCGATTACCGCAAGGGTCACAAAAGTGAATTCCGTTTCAAATCCGTTCATAACGCGCCGCAAATTCCTGCTTGCGGCAGCAAGCATTGCCGCCGCGCCGATCCGCCCTGCGCTGGCGATGGCCACCGGCGAATACCGGATCAGGGTGGCGCCGGGCCAGGCCCGGTTCGCCGGCCCCGATGGTCCGCGCACTCCGGTATGGGCCTATGATGGCACGGTCCCCGGCCCGACACTGCGCTTACGCCAGGGGCAGCCCGCTCGGATCATCGTCGAGAACGGACTGGACGAAGACACCACGGTTCACTGGCATGGCATCCGGCTGCCGAACGCCATGGATGGCGTGCCCGGCCTGACGCAGAAGCCGATCAGGCCAGGTGAAAATTTCATCTATGAGTTCACACCGCCGGACGCTGGCACCTTCTGGTACCATCCGCATGCCGACAGCCTGGTGCAGATCGGCCGCGGCCTTGCCGGCCCCCTCATCGTCGAGGAGGCCGAGCCGGTCGCCGTCGACCGCGACTTTGTCTGGCTGCTGCAGGACTGGCGGCTTGTTGCCGACGGGCAGATCGCCGGCGGCTTCGGCAGTGCCATGGATGCCTCGATGTCGGGCCGCGTCGGCAATGTCGTCACCGTCAACGGCACGGGGCCAGGCGATCGGAGCGTGAAGGCCGGCGAGCGCGTCAGGCTGCGGCTCGCCAATGCCTCGCTTGCCCGCATGATGGCGCTGCGCTTCGAAGGCCACCGTCCGGTCGTCGTCGCCATCGACGGCCAGCCCTGCAATCCGCATGAACCGGAGGGCGGTCGCCTGGTGCTGGCGCCCGCCATGCGCATCGACATCGTGCTCGACATGCAGGGCCACCCCGGCAGCCGCCACGCGGTGATCGACGATTTCTACGACGGCCTCGCCTATACGCTGACCACGTTGGCCTATGACGCAGCGCCGCCGCTGAGAACCCATCCGCTCGACGCGCCAGCCGGCCTGCCGCGCAACCCTCTGCCCCAGCCCGACCTCGCTGGCGCCGAGCGCCAGGAAATCGTGCTGCAGGGCGGCATGATGGGCGGCGGCAAGCTCAAGGGCGTCGGCGGCATGATGGGCATGGGGATGATGGGCATGAACGGCGGTGCGGCCTGGGCGATCAACGGCATGTCGATGACCGGCGACGGCCATGCCGGCATGGCGCCGCAGTTCACGCTGAAACGCGGTGTGACCTGCCATCTCACCATGCGCAACGAAACCGCCTGGTGGCACCCGATGCATGTCCACGGCTTCAGCCTGTCGGTCATCTCGCGCAACGGTTCGCCGGTGCCGCACCGCCAATGGCAGGACACGGTGCTGCTCACCCCCAAGGATGTGATCGAATGCGCCTTCGTCGCCGACAATCCGGGCGACTGGATGCTGCACTGCCATGTCGCCGACCACCAGATGGCGGGTCTGATGACGGCGTTCCGTGTGACCTGAAACTTTTATCCAATCAAGGAGAACTGCAATGAAACTGACCTACCGCCTTGCCGCACTGTCCCTGCTGATCGCAACGCCGCTGCCCGCCTTCGCCGCAACGATCAACGCAGTCATGTACAAGAACCCGCAATGCAGCTGCTGCGAGTCCTACGCCAACTATCTCGAGCACAACGGCTTCAACGTCGACATCAAGCCGGTCAACAATCTCTCCCAGATCAGCAGCGATGCCGGCGTGCCGGCCGACCTCGAAGGCTGCCACACGCTGATGGTCGACGGCTATATCGTCGATGGCCTGGTGCCGGTCGAGATCGTCAAGAAGCTTTTGACCGAGCGCCCTGCCATCACCGGCATAACGCTCGCCGGCATGCCGGCCGGCGCCCCAGGCATGGGTGGCGAGAAGCAAGGCCCCTTCGTCGTCTACGCCTTCACCAAGGACGGCAAGGCGCCCACCGTCTACGCGACCGAGTGAGGACATTGTGAGCAAACTAGCCATGGTCCTGGTTGGCATGCTGCTGGCGTTTTCGTGGCCGGTATCAGACGCTGAGCCGCCGCAGAACTTTGCCGTTCACGAGGCGCCCGTCCCGGTGCCGGAAATCAGCTTCGAGGACGGCAATGGCAAGCCGAAAACGCTTGCGGATTTCCACGGCAAGGTCGTGCTGCTTAACGTTTGGGCGACATGGTGCGCGCCCTGCCGCAAGGAGATGCCGACGCTCGATCGTCTGCAGGCCAAGCTCGGCGGTCCGGATTTCGAGGTCGTCGCGCTGTCGATGGACCGTGCCGGACCTGACGCCGTCAAAATGTTCTATGGCGAGATCGGGGTCACACACCTCGCCCTCAACATCGACAGTTCCGCGAAGGCGATGTTCACGCTCGGCGCTGTCGGCCTTCCGATGACCCTGCTGATCGACCGCGACGGCAAGGAAATCGGCCGGTTGATTGGGCCGGCCGAATGGGACGCGCCCGACATGGTCGACTTCCTCCGCGGCCGCATCGCCGCCAACCCGGAAAGGAAGTGACCGATGCACATCCAATCGAGCTGGAAAGGATGGATGCGTGTGCTGCTGGTCGCGCTCGCAGCACTGGTCGCGGGCTTCGCCTACGGTGCGCGGGCGCACTCACTCGACGATGTCGACGCCATGCTGCAAAGCGATGAGAAATATTTCCAGCAGATCGACAAGCCGGCGCCTGATTTCACACTGCGCACCGCCGATGGGCGTGTCGTGCGAACGGCGGATCTGCGCGGCAAGGTGGTCGTCCTCCACTTCATCTACACATCGTGCCCGGATGTGTGTCCCCTGCATGCCGAGAAGATCGCCGATGTCCAGAACATGGTGAACGGCACGCCGATGAAGAATCAGGTCATCTTTGTCAGCATCACCACCGATCCAAAGAAAGACACGCCCGACGTGCTGCACTCCTACGGGTCGGCGCACGGGCTCGATCCCGTCAATTGGCTGTTCCTGACCACGACCGAGGATCAGCCGGAGGATGCGACCCGCAGACTGGCGGAGGCCTTCGGCCACAAGTTCACGCTGACCGATGCCGGCTATCAGATGCATGGCATCGTCACCCATGTGATCGACAAGGAGGGCCGCTGGCGGGCGAATTTCCATGGCCTGGATTTCGCGTCCGTCAATCTCGTCACCTTCGTCAATGCGCTCACCAACAATGTCGAGCGCCCGCACCATGAGCAGGAAACGGGATGGTGGGCGAAAATCAAGGGCATGTTCTGAGGCATCATTTGCACGTGCCGGCGGTCCGGCGAAACAGAGGGAAGGAGAACCCTGTGACCCACAAGTCCAATCCATTGAGCGGAGCCGTCGGCAAAATGGCCCGTGCCGTCATGCTGGCCGGCGCGACGATCTGGCTCGCGCTCGGTCTCCACAATCAGGCGATCGCCGCGGGCGAGATGTCCCAGGACCAGTTCGACCAGCGTATCCACGATTATATCCTCGCGCATCCCGAAGTCGTCATGGAGGCGCTGCAGAGCCTCGACGCCCGTCAGCGCGAGGCTGCGGCAAAAGAGGCGAAAGCCGCTTTGACGGACAAGGCGGACGAGATTTTCCGGGACCCGGCGAGCCCGGTCGGCGGCAACGCCGAAGGCGACGTCACCATGGTCGAGTTCTTTGACTATAACTGCCCCTATTGCCGGCAGGTCGCGCCGATCATGGCGCAGGCAATGGCCGACGATCCGCAGCTCAAGATCGTCTACAAGGAATTCCCGATCCTCAGCACGGATTCCGTATTTGCTTCCAAGGCGGCTCTCGCCGCAGTGCGCCAGGGCAAATACATGGCGTTCCATAAGGCCTTGTATGCGGTGAAGACGCGGGTGACCGAAGCGGTCGTGCTGAAGGTGGCTGCCGACGTCGGTCTCGACGTGGCTAAACTCAAGACCGACATGCAGCGGCCCGACATCCAGGCGTCGATCGACCGGAATACGCAACTGGCACAGGCGCTGAAGATCAGCGGAACGCCAAGCTTCGTCGTTGGCGAGCAGATTTTCCCCGGTGCGACCGACCTGCCAACGATGAAGAAACTGATCCAGCAGGCGAGGAGCAGCAAATGAGCCGAATATGCTACCTAAACCGACGGACGGTTGTTCTGGGCGGCGCCTTTTGCGCCGCCGTGGTCCTGAGCTTCCTCAAGGGGCCGGATCTGGCGATGGCCGATGGGGATGCCGATCTGCTGCGCCGTTTCAAATATCTCAGCCAGAACGGCAACAGCACGTGTTCGGCCAAGTTCACCGAGTCGATCGCGACCATGCCGGCGATGTCGCGGATCACGGGCTCGTGCTGCAGCCCGATGGAGATGAAGCGCTATGCCGAGCAGGTGAGCGGCCTGGCCAGGTACCGCGACATCGCGATGATCCCAAGCGATCCGTACGATATTCAGGCCGGCATCGCACAGAAGATGATGCCCTACTACGATGTGAAGCTCTCCGGCGACGAGCAGCAGGCCTACGACTATGCGATGGCCAATTCCAACGAGAAAGGCCCTTGCTGCTGCCCATGCTGGCGCTGGAAAGTGTATGGCGGGCTGGCGAAGTTCCTGATCCGCGAGCACGGTTTCACCGGCAAGCAGGTCGTCGACGTCTGGGATCTCTCGGACGGCTGCGGCGGAGGTATGTAAGACGACCAGGACGTGGTCGACACTCCGTTGGCAGGACAAGACACTTCCGGTTGCCGGGACAAGGGCGACAGGGCGGCCGATCGGGTTTCCTCGTCGTCTTGACCGAAATCCACGGCGAGCTAATTCCCTGCGCAATCGCCGATGCTTACCGACTAAGGCGGGCTTTCACTGACAGCAAGGTGATTGCAATGATGAATGGTCCAATGGGTACGTGGATGATGGGCGGCATGGCGCTCGTCTGGGTCCTGGTGTTCGTCGCCCTCTTGCTCGCGATTGCAGCCCTGGTCAAATACCTGCGAACCTGAAGCCGTAGACACCGTCAAGCATACGACTATGCGATGGCAAATTCCGAGGAGAAGGGGGCAGCCGCTGCCAATGCTGGCGCTGGAAAGTGTATGGCGGACTGGCGAAGTTCTTGATCCGCGAGCACGGTTTCACCGGCAGGCAGGTCGTCGACCTGTCGGACGGCGGTGGCGGGTAGACTGCCGTGGCAACACGATTCTTCGCGCGGGATAGCTGATGCGGAGCCGGCGGGCTTTTCGCCCCCCCGCCCCCGATAAAGCCGCCCACCTTTTGCAGCTCTCGGCGCAACGCCGACAGGCTTCGACACAGTCCTGCATATCGCCGATGCGCTCGCAGTCTGTTGCGCACTCGTCGCAGATTTCCGCGCATTCGCGGCAGACGTGTTTGTGATGCGCCGAACCGAGCAGCATGAAATGCGCAGCGGTCCGGCAGATCTCGGCGCAGGCGAGCATCAGCCGGAAATGTTGCGGCTCGGTGTGTTTACCGCCTGTTTCGAGGCAATGCCCCGAAGCGGTGCCGAGGCAGGCTTGATAGCAATCCAGGCAAGCCTCGATGCAGTCCTTCATTTCGGGAGACTGGTTGTGCATGATCGTGTCCTCACTCCGCCTTGGCCTGCCAGGCCTTGTGGATTGTCATCGCTTCGTCTGTGTGGCCGGACGAGGCGGCGACGGCTGTTGCGACACCGGCCATCAGGCCGACAGCTATAAGGCCGACAGCCATAAGGATTGTCTGCTTTCTCATGGTCTTCTCCAATCGGATTGGGGCTGTGAGCTCGAAAACAGGATGGACACCCTGTTTGGGCGTCCGTTCAGGACATCCGATCGATTGGCGGCCGTTCAATTCGCCGAGGCACGGTGCCATGGGCGCGCATCGGACCGGATTGAACCTGTCTTGCCGGGGCGCTCGACGCGCTTAATGCCGTTTCATGGACGAGGAAGGCATGACAGGCCGATCCGCAACACGCCGATCCGCAACACTGGGCGGCAGGGTGAGCGGGACAGGTTGCGTCGTCAAAGTGCCCGCCGGTAGCGGTGGGTTCGCCCGCCGCTACCGACTCATTCGAGGTCGAGAGATGCTGCACGGGCGATGCGATCAGTTTGTCGGCGGCAGAAGGAACCGAGTCGACGGCAGAAGGAACCGGCCGGCCTGCAACAATCAGCAACGCGGCAAAGATGATCCACGCCACCCATGAAAGGTCCATCCCTGTCGCAACCCGAACTTGCATTCGCGCCCAACGCGCGGTGGCCCTAACTGTTCCGACAGCCAGTGTTCGGCGTGCCCAATGCGCTGCACTACTCGTCAGACGAAGCCGGGAACCGGCTTGGTCTTGCCGCTCAGTTGCGCGCCCAGCGTCAGTGTCTGCGGGAAATTCCGGACGATCGCCGCCATCAAGGTGGCGCTGCCGGGGCGAAGGGCAATTCCGGCAACGGCCGCGGCGGCGTAGACCCGTGTCGAAAACAGTCTTTTCCAGGCCGCCTCGTAGCGTCTGGCGGCAGCCTCGCGCCCTGCTCGGCCACTTGGCGCGCATGCGAGTTCGCAAGCCAGCAGCCAGCCGGACTGAAGCGCCATCGAGATGCCCTCGGCGATGACAGGATGAGACTCTCCGGCTGCATTGCCGACGCGGAAGATGTCCTCTTCGTAGCACGAGCGAATTCCCGGCCGGATCGGACCTGCGGCAAGCCACGGACCGTCGAGGAGAGCCGGTTCCAAGGCGTTCCTGACGCCTCGGCACGAGTCCACGAGATGGCGCGAGACCGCATCGGCGGCCGACACGTGGCTCCGTTGTTTGGGGCCATATTGTTTACGCAGCCGCGCGAGCATATCGCGCCGGATGCAGCACGAGATCGACAACCGGCCATGATCCGCCGAAACCATGCCGCCATAGCCGCCGGGGAAGGCCAGCAGAGGCATCAAATCCGGCGGCAGGGACGACCCGGTGAAATGCGCCTTGAAGCCGAGCAGGTCCGACGGGCGATTGGCCTTTGCGAGCTGGCTGGGCAATGGTCCCGGTTCCCACGAGCCGTGTGCGGCGACAATCACCGGCGCTCGCAATATCGCCGCTTCATCCCCGGCCTGAATTCGCACCCTTCGCATCTCACCGTCCGGCTCGATGGCGACGGCGCGGCAAGGTTGAAAGATTTCGACACCCGCCGATCGCGCCGCTTGCAAAAGCAGAGAGTCGAGAATGTCCCGGCCGAGCGCCCGGCCGAAGCTGTCTTTCCCACGAGGCCCAGCTCCTGCACGTGGCATTGCCGCCTCGACACAGGTCTCCCCGGAAAACAAACCGACGCGGCGGATTTCGGGGCCGGCATTGGCACGCCAGGCATCGCCGATCTCGAGCCGGTCGAGAAGCGCAAGATTGCTTGCCGAGATGTATTCGCCGCAGACCTTGCGGCGCGGAAATGCGGTCTTTTCCACAATTGCCACGGCCCATCCGCGCCGCGCCAGCGCGAGCGCGACGGATGTGCCCGCCGGGCCGGCGCCTATGATGATCGCGTCATGGGTCGACAATCGCGTCATGGGTCGTTGCCGGCGCTGGCGCCGACGAAAATGTGGGAAAACAGGCCGGCGCGCCGTTCCTCGACCGGTTTGCCGTTGGCCGCAAGCCAGAGACCGGAAAGCTCGCTGCCGCGAAAGCCGGCACGCACGCTTTGCGCCGCGTCGTTTCGTGTGACGTCGTTGGCGCCGATTGCCGGCAGAAGACGGGTCGCGGCCAGCGGCAGTTTCGCCCGCAGCGGCTCTGTCGCAATGAGCAACGGGGCTTTCGGCCCGATCAGCGAAAACAGACGCACGAGCTGTGCATCATCGAGGTGATGCAGGAACAGATTGACGGTGACGGCGTCGAAACGCGCACTCTCGATCTTTCCTGCCCAGTCGAAGACATCGGCGGTGACGCCTTCCGCCCTCCATCCCAGCCGGTCAAAATCGCCGCGCAATTGCGCGGTGAGGAGGCCGACGCGGTCGAGCATCACCAGTTCGACCCCGGGCCAATGCCTGGCCACGCGCCGCGCCACCGCCAGCATGAAGGAGCCATCGCCGGCGCCGATCTCCAGGATGCGGCGTGGCGGCGTTGGCACGAACCTCCTGAGCAACGACGTCATGATCGGCGCCTGAAACATCAGCATATTGATGCGCCGAAGGTCGCGGCGCGCGGCCAGCGCTCGCGGATCGTCGGCCGCAAGTCCGTCGAGGATTTCCGGCGCAAGCTGCCGGTGCTCCAGGCCGCTCATGACACCGTTCGAAAGAGCATGGTTTCGGCCGTCAGCCCGGGTCCGAACGACATGCCGCAACCGAGCAGGCCGGGTGGCGCCTTCAGCATCTCCTTCATCACGAACATGACGGTCGCCGACGACATGTTCCCATACTGGCGCAACACCTCGCGCGATGGTTCCAGCGCGGTGGGCTCCAGTTCCAGGGCCCTTTCGACGGCGTCGAGCACCGAACGTCCACCCGGATGCACGGCCCAAAGGTCGATGTCTTTCGCCGATCGGCCTCCGAGGATGGCGGCCTGGCTGTTCCGCAACGCTTCATGAATCGCTGCCGGCACCTGGCCGGAAAGAACCATTTCGAAGCCGTGGTCGCGAATGTTCCAGCGCATCAGGTCCCGCCGTTCCCTCGCCACCAGACAGTGAAAGCTATCGAGCTCGATGCCGGCCGGCTCGGCAGTGATGAGCGCAGCCGCGCAGCCGTCGCCCCAAAGGCAGAACGACAGCAGTTTTTCCAGTTCGGTGGTCTGTCGCAGATGCATCGTGCAGAGCTCGATATTGACCAGCAGGACCTTGGACTGCGGGTCGGAGCGGACGATGTGGCGGGCCAGCTTGAGGCCGTTGATCGCCGCATAGCAACCCATGAACCCGATCATCGTGCGTTCGATCCCGTTCGGCAGCCCGCAACGCGCAACCAGCTCGAGATCGATGCCCGGCGCCGAAAAGCCGGTGCAGGTGGTGACGATCAAATGGGTGATGCGGGAAGCGTCGTCGCCAAGCTGCAATCCGTCGATGCCCTTTTGCGCCAGAACAGGTGCGGCATCGTCGAACATCGCCATTCTCGCCGCCGTTCCGGGAAACGCGCCCCGGATGAAGGTTCCGGCCAGGTCGGCGGACGGTCCCTCGGGGTCGGACGCCGGCGCAAAGCAGGAATAGCGGTGCTCGATGCCGGCAAGATCGGCCATGCGTTCGAAGATCCTCCGGCGATCGGCCGCGAGCATGGAGGCCGCGAAACGCAGGTAGAATTCATGAATCTCGTGCTCCGGTGCCGCTGTCGCGATCCGGTTGATATAGGCCTTGACGGGCATGTTCTGTCTCCTCGGCGTCTGCACGGTGTTGCGTCGAGCCAGCGCCGGAGGGTCTTTGCTCATCGGCACCCGGTGTCGAACACCGGGTTTTGAGCACTGTTCGGTAAAAACGTTTCCGAGGACCGATTTCTTCCCGAAGGTTCAGTATGTACTGGCAGGCAAACGGTTGGAGCGGGCGGGCGGTTGCGTCAGGCATCCAAAATCGCCACATCATGTTGACCTTCCATCTACTGGAAGGTCTATTTCCTCCGACAAAGGAGATTTCCGCCATGAACATCGGCGTCGCATCCGAAAAATCCGGCTTGCCGGCCAAGACGATCCGTTACTACGAGGATATCGGGCTCTTGCACCCGGCCCGGACGGACAATGGCTATCGTGATTACTCGACGGCCGATATTCACCGGCTGCGCTTCCTGCAGCGCTCGCGAAGCCTGGGGTTTTCGGTCGACGAATGCCGCCAGCTGCTGTCGCTGTACCAGGACAGGGAACGTGACAGCGCCGACGTGAAGGCGATCGCGAAAGCCAAGCTGGTCGAGGTCGACAGGAAGATCGCCGAACTGGTCGGATTGCGCGGCTTGCTTCACCAATTGGTCAGTCACTGCCACGGCGACGAGCGGCCGGATTGCCCGATTATCGACGAGCTGGCAGGACAAGGCGTCGCCCAGTGAGGTGGATTGAAAATCGGAGCGGCTGACGTGCAAACTTCGCTGTCATGCCGGCTTGTGCTGCCGCACGACCTTCCATTCATGCCAGATCAGCACCATGACGACAGCATCGAATACGGTCAGGACAAGCAGGCCGAACGAATGAGTGTAGGAGTAGCGGTAGACTTGATAGAACATAAATGCGCCCAGCGCCGCAAGCGATGCCGGATACGACCACAGCTTGCCTCTCAAAAGCCCGACAACGAGCAGCAGTTTTATCAGGCCGTGGCTAAGCAGGTAGAAGGCATAAAACTCCTTGCTGGCGACGGAAAAGTGGCTTGCCATCTGCGACAGATAGCCAGCTATGAAATCGTTCGGATCTTCGATCAATTCCTCTTGGGTGAATGTATTGACCCAGGAGGCAATGGCGTCGGTGGTGACGACATAAAGCAGGATCCCGCCCACGCATTCGATCAGGGCATGCGCCCCTTTAAGCCAGATGCTGAGCTCGAAAATCTGATGGATGCGGCGTTCGTCTACTGCTTTCACAAAATTCACCTTGCGATCGACAACAGCGGAAACGAGAAACGATGGATGCAGCTCTAACCCACTGGATCAACGCGGCAGCCGGGATCAGCCCTTTTCTTGATAAGGCAATGATCGCCGTCTCACAAATCGGCGTTCCGCTGATGGTGCTGGCTGTTGCCCTGCAATGGTGGGCAAAGGCCGACCGCTACCATGTGCGCCATGCTGCCTTGTCCGCCGGCTTGGCGTTCCTGCTCGGTCTGGCGATCAATCAGTTCATTTTGCTATTCGTCCACCGGCTGCGGCCCTACGATGCCGGCGTGACGCATCTGCTGATTGCGCCCAGCGCCGACTGGTCGTTTCCCTCCGACCACGCGACAGCCAGCTTTGCGGTTGTTGCTGCTCTTGCAATGCAAGGTCTGCCGCGCCGGATGCTGGCCCTCTCCATCATGGCATTGCTGATCTGCTGGTCGAGAATTTATATCGGCACCCACTATCTCACCGACGTGATAGGCGGTGCCATCACTGGCGTCTTAGGTGCCGTTGTGGTCCGATTTGCCTATCGCGAGAACTCCCGACTGGACAGTCTGGTCACAAGAATTCTCTAGCTCCTTATGTGCCAACGATGAGACGAGCAGCTATCATAGCGGTCCTGTCGCTTGCCTGCGTCTCTGTCGTGCTCGCCGCCGCCCATTCGGGTCGTGATGCGGTCATCCAGGCTCGCCAGGCCTCGATGAAGGAAATGGCCCAGGCCGCAAAGACGATAGCCGGGATGTTCGACGGCAAGCAGGCGTACGACGCCGCGGCCTTCAAGGCGGCGGCCGAGACCATCCGCGCCCGCACCGGCCCTGCCCTGATTGCCGAATTCCCCAGCGCGACATTGGGCGCGCCTTCAGGCGCCAGGCCGGATATCGACCCCGCCCGCGCGGAGTTCGAAGAGCTGGCTCGCCACATCGGGACGCTGGCCAGCGCCTTGGCCTCCGACGCCGAGCGGGCGCCGCCGCGCATCACCGACGACATGAGAATGGGTTCCGGCCTGGCGATGGGCGGTGGCAGCCTGCTTGGCAAGCGACCATCACTCGCGGAAGCCGATCCCACTAAATTGCCGGCGGAGCACCTCCTGCATCTCATCTTGCAGGATTGCTCGAGCTGCCATTCGAAGTTTAGGCAAAAGGTCGAGTGATAGCGTCAGCTTCGCTGCAGCTGACCCGCCATGAAATTGCGCCAGCCGCCGAAATGCGAAATCTCCTTTGCATCGGTGAGACCGGCACTTTCGACGAGGAAGCCTTTCGGCGAAGTTCCGTCATCAAGCAGAAGCGTGCCGATGCCTAGCGGCGGCGGGATCGCGGCAACAAAACGGCCGAAGGCTTGCGGCGAGAGCCGCCAGACTTCGACCTCGATCGCTGTCCCCTTGCCGTTGCAAATCCGTTCGAGCCCCGGTCGCGGCACCGACTGGCCGGCGAGCGCGTAAAGCCGGTAGAGCGGCGCCGTTCTTGCAGCCCGGGCGAACATTGCGCCGAGCTGCTGCAGCTGGCCGTTCAGCGCCATCCCCGACAGATGCGCGCCGACCACGGCCAGCTCGATCGTGCCTTCATCCACGCCCGCCAGAACATCGCCGCGCTGCGGCTGCGGCCAGCCGATAGCACCAAGCGCAAGGCCGCTTGCCGCATGGACATCGCGCGCAAGCGACGCAGTCAGGTGGTCCTTGCCCGCCGCGGCAAGCAAGGTGACGCTCATCGGCAGACCGTCGCTGCGGGTTCCGCTCGGCACGGCAATGCCGCACATGTCGAGCAGATTGACGAAGTTGGTGTAGGTGCCGAGCCGGCTGTTGGTGACGATGGGATCGGCCAGCACCGCTTCGACTGTGTAGTGCGTCGGCGCGGTCGGCACGCAGAAAACGTCGACCGAGGCGATGACCGGCGCAAGCCTGGCCTTATAGCCTTGCAGGGCATAGAGCCCCTTGAAAGCGTCCGCAGCGGAAAGTTTTCGCGCACCGCCGATGATCTGCCGCGTCACCGGATGCATGGCGGCCTCGTTGGCATCCATGAAGTCCCTGATCGCGGCGTAACGCTCGGCCACCCAGGCGCCTTCGTAGAGCAGAGTGGCGGTGGCGTAGAAATCACCGAACGGGATTTCGACCAGCCGGCAGCCCAGCGTCTCCAGCGAGGCAAGAGCGGCCTCGAAACCCGCCTGCATCGCCTCGTCGCCGAAGAACGTCCAGTCGGCCCTTGCCGGCACGCCGACAGTCAGCACCGGCGGGCGCGCGGCAAGAGCCTGAATGCAGAGGTCACGCGAATAGGGATCGGCGTCGCCCTTTGCCGCCGCCGCCTCGAACACGTGATAGGCGTCATCGACGGTGAGCGCGAAGACCGAGACGCAGTCGAGCGTCCGGCAGGCCGGCACGACGCCGGCGGCTGATAGCGCGCCGACGCTCGGCTTCAGCCCGACGATGTTGTTGAGGCCGGCGGGAATGCGCCCAGAACCGGCGGTGTCGGTGCCGAGCGCGAACGAGACGATGCCGCGCGCGGTTGCGACGGCCGAGCCGCATGAGGAGCCGCCCGGCACCAGTTTCGGGTCGATCGCATTCCTCGGGATCGGATAGGGCGTGCGAACGCCGACCAGGCCGGTGGCGAACTGGTCGAGATTGGTCTTGCCGACAACCAGCGCGCCGGCGGCCTTGAGCCGCGCGACGACGGTGGCGTCTTTCGCCGGCAAATAGGCATATTCCGCACAACCCGCCGTGGTCGGCATGCCGGCAACATCGATGTTGTCCTTGACCGCGAACGGCACGCCCCACAGCGGCTTTGCCACCGGATCGAACGGGCCGAGCTTTTCCGCCTCGGCAAGCAACTCCGCCCTGCTCGCCAGATGGATGAAGATGCCGGGGTCATCGGCCGCCGCGAGCCGCGCATGGACCATATCGATCACCTCGCCAATGCCGACGCCGGCGTGATAGGCAACGTGCAGGCTCGCTATGTCGAAGCGGATGTCGCTCATTTGGCCTCGCCCAGAATGACTACCGGCAGGTTCCACTGGATGAGCACGACGCAGCCATCCTTGGTCCACACCGAATGCTCGGTTCCGACCGGGTTCAGGATCACGCTGCCCGCGGCATGATCGCCGTTCTCGTCGCTCTGCGTGCCTTCCAGCACGATGATCGTCTCCAGCCCGGCATGGCGATGACGCGGCACGCTGGCGCCAGCCCGGTAGTTCAGGATGGCGACCGACGGTTCCATCGGCCCACCCTTGAGCAGCCAATGCACTGTGATGCCTTCGCGAAAATGCTCGAATGGCAGATCACGCCAGCCCCCTTGGATGAGAGCCGCGTATGCGACGTTAGGCATTGGAAAGTCCCTCGAGCACCTGGTCCGTCGTTGCCGTCCAGCCGACGATGGCGCCCTGCGCCCTGATCATGGCAAGGGCTGCCGCCTTGAACTCCGGAAAATAGCTCTCAGTGGCATCCTCCGCCAGAAGGCATTCATAGCCGCGGTCGTTGGCCTCGCGCATCGTCGTCTGCACGCAGACCTCCGTCGTCACCCCGGCAAAGACTAGCTGCTGTGCGCCGAGCCGCTTGAGGTCGTCGCCGAAGCTGGTGGCATAGAACGCGCCCTTGCCGGGTTTTTCGATGACGATCTCGCCAGGCAGTGGGGCAAGTTCATCGAGGATCGCCGTTCCCGGCTCCCCGACGATCAGCACACGACCCATTGGCCCGACATCGCCGATCCTGATCGACGGATTGCCGCGATTGCGCTTGGCCGGCGGCAGATCCGAAAGGTCTGCCTTGTGGCACTCCATCGTGTGGATCACCGGCAGGCCAGCGGCGCGAAACCCCGCGATCAGCCTCTTCACCGTCGGCACGATCGCCGTGACCCGGCTGACGTCATTGCCGAGGCTGGCGCCGAAGCCGCCGGGTTCGGCAAAGTCGCGCTGCATGTCGATGACGACCAGCGCCATCGCCTCAGGCTTGAACACAAACGGAAACGGCAGCGCCTCGATCTCCGCCATCAGTGATGTCCCGCCATGTGCTCGCCGATCGTCTGCACGCTCGCCTGCGCGATCGGCGTTTCATAGACCAGCGCGCCATCCGACATGACGAAGATGCGGTCCGAGAGCTCGAGCAGCTCATCAAGGTCCTCCGACATCAAAAGCACGGCGGCACCGGCGTTGCGCGCCTTCATGATGCGGGCGCGGATTTCGGCGACGGCAGAGAAGTCGAGGCCGAAGCAGGGATTGGACACGATGAGCAAATCGACCTCGCCGGTCAGCTCGCGCGCCAGCACGGCGCGCTGCACATTGCCGCCTGACAGCGACGAAATCGGCGAAGCGAGCGAGGCCGTCTTGACCTTGAACTGTTCGACCAGGCGGGCCGCGTAGTCCCTGATCGCACTCATCCTGATCCAGTTGACCGGCTTGCCGGCCTCGTTGAAGTCGAAGGTCCGGAAGGCCATGTTTTCCGCCACCGTCATCTTCGGTGCGCAGGCATTGCGCAACGGCTCCTCCGGAATGAAGCGGACATTGAGCGTGCGCGCCTCGCTGCGGCTGGCGCCATAGGGCGAGCCTTTCACCAGAACGTCGCCGCCAGTGCGCGCCCGCTGTCCGGCAAGGACTTCGAGAAACTCCTTCTGGCCGTTGCCGGAGATGCCGGCAATGCCGACGATCTCACCCGACTTCACATCGAGCTCGCCGATGTCGATGGTTTTCAAACCGGTGCGGTCGGGCGCCTTCAGCGACTTTACCGTCAGCACCTGTCTGGCGCCGGCCGGCACCGGGGCGCGGCTATCGAGTGCGGCGATCGGCTGGTCGCCGATCATCATCGCCGCCATCTGCTTGTGCGAAAGCTCCGCGACTTTGCCCGTTCCGGTCAGCCTGCCCTTGCGCAGCACGGTGATGTCGTCGGCAAAGGCCGTCACCTCGTGGAATTTATGCGAGATCATCAGCACTGTGAGGTCGCCGCTCCTGGTCATGTCGCGCACCAGGCCAAGCACTTCGTGTGCCTCGCCGGGAGTGAGCACCGAAGTCGGCTCGTCGAGCACCAGGAAACTGCGGCCGAGATAGAGCTGCATGATGATTTCGAGCTTCTGCTTCTCGCCGGCCGCAAGTTCCGCCACCTTGACGTCGAGCGGCAGCTTGAACGGCATCCGCTGCATGAATTGCGCAAGTGCGGCGCGCTCCTTGCGCCAGTCGATGACGCCGGGCACCTTCTCGCGCGAAATGACCAGGTTCTCCGCGCCGGTCAGCGACGGGACGAGCGTGAAATGCTGGTAGACCATGCCGAGCCCCAATGCCGAGGCATCCTTCGGACTGGCGATCGCGACCTCGCGGCCATCGACCAGCATGTCGCCGGCGGTCGGATGGTAAAAACCCATCATGCATTTGACCAGCGTCGACTTGCCGGCGCCGTTTTCGCCGAGCAGCGCATGGAACGATCCCGCCGGCACCTTGATCGAGACATCGTCCAGCGCGGTGAAGGCGCCGAAGCGCATGGTCATGCCGATGGTCTCGACGCCGACGGCTTTCTTGCCGATGCTTCCGCTCAAGATCGTGTCCTCACGGCAGCTGCGCGACGAAGGATACCGAATTCGACACCGCGCCGAACACGCCGCCCTGCATCTTGATCATCTTGATCGCGGCGAGATGGTTGCCGTAATCGGTCGCGCCGCAGCAATCCTCCAGCATGACGCATTCAAAGCCGCGATCATTGGCCTCGCGCATCGTCGTGTGGACGCAGACATCGGTGGTGATGCCGGTCAGCACGATGTTTTCGATGCCGCGCTGGTGCAGGATCAGCTCCAGGTCGGTGGCGCAGAACGAGCCCTTGCCCGGCTTGTCGATGATCGGCTCGCCAGCCGCCGGATAGAGGTCGGGGATGATGTCCCAGCCGGGTTCGCCGCGCACCAGGATGCGCCCGCAAGGCCCGGGGTCGCCGATGCCGGCATTGATGCGGCGCGAGCGCCAGCGCTTGTTGGCCGGCAGGTCGGCGAGATCGGGCCGATGGCCCTCGCGCGTGTGGATGATGGTGTAGCCCTTGGCCCGCATGGCTGCGAGCACCGACTTGATCGGCTCGATCGGCGCCCGCACCAGCGAAAGATCGTAGCCCATATGATCGACATAGCCGCCCGGCCCGCAGAAATCGGTCTGCATGTCGATGATGATCAATGCCGTATTGTCCGGCCGCAGCTCGCCATTATAGGGCCATGGATAGGGGTCGGCATCGATGTAGCGCTGGGTGATCTCGGCTCTGGCGTTCATCGGAAAAAACTCCAGTCATTTGGTGATCGACAACTCGCCCGGCGCGCCGGCAAGCGAGCGGTTCGGCGACGATGTGGCGATCATGATAATGAGCGTGAGGATGTAAGGTGCGGCGTAGAAGAGATAGTAGCCCTGCGTCACCCCGACCGATTGCAACGCCGGGCCCAGCGCGCCGGCGCCGCCGAACAACAGTGCCGCGGCAAAGCAGCCAAGCGGGTTCCAGCGCGCGAAGATGACCAGCGCCACCGCCATCAGCCCCTGCCCCGACGAGATGCGTTCGGTCCAGCTGCCGGGGTAATAAAGCGACAGATAGGCGCCGCCGATGCCGGCGAGCGCACCGCCGACGCCTGTCGCAAGCAGGCGCACGGTGTTCGGATTGAGGCCCATGGCGCGCGCCGCATCGGAGCTGTCGCCGACGACGCGCACGACCAGGCCGGCGCGGGTGTTGCGGAAGGCCCACCACAGGAACAGCGCAAGTGCGGCCCCGATCAGGAACAGCACGTTGACGTTGAGCGCCGCCTGCACCTGCGGGATATCCGACCAGCCACCGAAGGCGAGGGCCGGCAGGTCTGGTGCCGAGGGCTGGATGAATGGCTTGCCGAAGAAGAAGGCGAGACCGGAGCCGAACAGCATCAGCGCGATGCCGATGGCGATGTCGTTCACCCCGCGGAATTTGCAGATCCAGCCATGGAACAGGCCGAAGCAAAGACCGGCACCGGCGGCAGCCAGCAGGCCGAGCCATGGCGAGCCGGTCATCACCGCGACGGCGTAGGCAGTCATCGCACCGAAGACCAGCGTGCCTTCGAGGCCAAGATTGATGCGGCCGGAGCGTTCGGTGATGGCTTCGCCGAGCGAGACGAAGATGAAGGGCGTCGAAACGCGGATGGCGCCGCCGAGAATGGCGAGCGGCACGCCCCACAGGCCGATCTCGGTCGCGTCCATCAGGAGCCTCTCTTCCACAGATCGGGATTGAAGACCTTGAAGCGGCCGTAAAAGGTTTCGCTGAACAGGATGACGACGAAGAGCATGCCTTGCAGCACCAGCACGGTGGCGTCGGGCAGGTCCATGCGGCGCTGGATCAGCCCGCCGGAAGCGCCGATACCGCCGAGCAGGAAAGCGACCGGGATGATGGCGAGCGGATTGTGGCGAGCGAGGAAGGCGACGAGGATGCCGGTATAGCCATAGCCGGCGGCGAGCGAGGCGTTGGCGCTGCCTTGCACGGCGCCGACCTCCAGCATGCCGGCCAGCCCGGCGAAGCCGCCGGCCAGCCCGGTGAAGCCGACGATCAGCGGCCCGACGGCAAGCCCTTGCACCTGAGCTGCCCTGACATTGCCGCCGGCAATGCGGGCGGCAAACCCCCAGCGCGTCTTTTCGATCAACAGCCAGGACAGGAGGCAGGCGAGAATGCCGACGACCAGGCCCCAGTGCACGTCCATGCCTGGAATGTTGCCGATGCGGTAGGCATCCGCCAGCGGCTCGGTCGAGGGTTTGTTGAGCGAAGCCGGATCGCGCAGCGGCCCTTCGACCAGATGGTTCATCAGCGCGATGGCGATATAGGCCATCAGCAGACTGGAGATGGTTTCGTTGACGGCGCGGTAGTGGCGCAGTGCGCCGACGGCACCTATCCAGATGCCGCCGGCGACCGCGCCCGCCACGCCCATCAGCAGGATGACCACAAAAGCCGGCGCGCCATTCGCCGCGACGCCGATGGCGGCGGCGGCAACGCCGCCCAGCACGATCGCGCCTTCGCCGCCAATGACGACGAGGCCGAGCCGGGCCGGCAGCGCCACGCAGAGCGCTGCCAGTAAAAGCGGTGCTGCCCGCGACAGCGAGTTCTGGATCGAGAACCACGAGCCGAAGCCGCCGCGCCACATCGTCTCGTAGAGTTGCACCGGCGATTTGCCGACCAGCGCGATGAACACGCTGAACAGCGCCATGCCGACGATCAGCGCCGCGAGCGGTATGACGAAGGCTTCCGCCCGCCGCGCCGCCCATTCGAGCGCCGCCGGATAATTCCTGGCGCCAAACAGCGCCGGTGCGCTCGCAGTGCTGATCGTGTCTGCCATGGCCCCGTCTCCGATCCGGTTCAGGCGGTCGAGCCGACGACGCCCTCGACCAGGTAGTCCATGCTTTCGAGTTCGAGCGCGGTCTCGGCGAAGGCCTGGCCTTCGGTCGCGACGACGACGCCCTTGTTGCTCTTCAGCGGACCCTTGATGACGGAAAAGCCGCCTTTCATCATTTCGGCCAGCGTGCCGTCGAACTGCTTGCGGGCGGCATCGCCGACGGCCGGGCCGAGCGGGCTCATCTTGACGAAGCCGTCGGCCAGGCCGCCGCGCGTGAAATTGGGCAGCGGCGTGCCGGCCACCAGATCGTCGACGAACATCTTGTAGACCTTGGCCCAGTTCCATTCCGCGCCGGTCAGGTATTTTTCCGGCGCCAGCGGGCTCTGGTTGGCATGATAGCCGCAGACGAAGGCGCCACGCCCGGCCGCCGTCTCGACCACCACCTTGGGGCTATCGACATGGCAGGTGATGACGTCGGCACCCTGGTCGACCAGCGCATTGGTGGCCTCGGCCTCCTTGACCGCCAGCGACCACTCGCCGGTGAAGATCACCTGGCAGGTGATGGTCGGGTCGACCGAGCGCGCGCCGAGCAGGAAGGAATTGATGTTGAGCAACACCTGCGGGATCGGCTTTGCCGCGACGAAGCCGAGCTTCTTGGTTTTGCTGGTGTGACCGGCGACGACGCCATTCAGATACTGGCCCATGCCGATATAGCCGAAATAGGAACCGGCATTCATCGGATGCTTGTCCTTGTTCCACATGCCACCGCAATGGCGGAACTGCACGTCGGGGAATTTCGCGCACATGGCGAGCATGTGCGGATCGAAATAGCCGAACGAGGTCGGGAAGATCAGCGACGCACCGTCGAGATTGATCATCGATTCCATCGTCTTCTGGACGTCGACCGTCTCCGGCACGTTCTCCTCCTCGACGACGGAAATTCCTTCGATCCCCTTCAGCGTGGCGGCGCCTTCGGCATGCGCCTGGTTGTAGCCGTAATCGTCCTTTGGCCCGACGTAGATGAAGCCGACGGTGGCCGTCGCGGCGAAGGCCCTGCTGATCGGAAACGATGCGGACGCAAGGCCGAGCGCCGCTCCGGCGGCGGAGGTCTTGAGCAGGTCGCGGCGGCTAAGCATGAATCTCTCGGACATTGAATGCTCCCTCTGTGGGGCCTTTGGGGCCGGTTAACACCTCAATGAAAGAAGTGTATGCAATCAGCATGCCAGTTTCAGAAATGAGATTTATTCAGCAATATCAATGAGTGTGCCGATGTGGGCTGCACAAAGCCGGAGCAATTGCATACACTTTTTGCCTCCAAAATCGCCAATTTGACATGAAGGCTAAAACATAGGCATACAGAGATGCGGAGGAATCGAAGCCGGTGAGTGGCTTGCGGCTCTAGCGAAAAGACTGGACGGAGGAGACGTGCCGGGAAAGCGCAATTTGATCAGGTCGGGCACGACCGTCGATCAGATGGTGAGGGCGATCAGCGACCGGATCGTCACCGGTTTCCTGCGCCCGGGCGAAAAGCTCGACGAGGCCTCGCTCGCCGCCCGCTTCGACGTCTCACGCACGCCGATCAGGGAAGCGCTCAGCCGGCTCAGCGCCATGGGGCTCGTCGAAAGGCGGCCGAACCGCGGCGCCACCGTCGCCGTGGTGACGCAGGAGCACCTCGCCTCGATGTTCGAAAGCATGGCCGAGCTTGAAGCGATCTGCGCGCGGTTCTCGGCCGAGCGCATGACCGGTGGCGAGCGCCGCACGCTGGAGGCCGAGCACCAGGCCTCGGCGCGCTTCGTGCAGCTCGGTGCCGAAGAAGAGTATGAGCTTTTCAACACCGAATTCCACACCCGGCTCTATCGCGGCGCCCACAGCAAGCACATTTATGAACTGACCGTCATGACCCGCGGCCGCCTGGCGCCGTTCCGGCGCGCGCAATTCATGCTGCCGGGCCGGCTGGCCCAGTCCTGGCAGGAGCATGACGCCATCGTCACCGCAATCATGCGCGGCGACAGTGCGGCGGCCGGAACAGCCGCCAAGGATCATGTCTCGATCGTCAGCGAGGCGAGCGCCGTCTTTGCCATCGGCGATCGCCCCAAAGGCAGGACCGAGCCGTTCCCGACATCGGCTTCCTAACCGTCAATCGACCAGCACGGCGACCACGGCAGCGCAGTCGCCGGCCTTGACCAGCCCCGGAAAATGCCGCGCCGCCAACAGACCGGACATTTTGGCCCGGATCTCCCGCGGAGCGCCGCCGGTGCGGCCTATAGAATGGATACGTGCCAGCACCTGGTTCTCTGCCACCGCCTCGCCGAGATCGATCATCGTTTCGATCATCCCGTCGTCCTCGGCGAACGAAAAGCAATCGCCGGACGGCATGTCGAGCCAGCGGGTCGGCTGCATCTCGACCGCGCCGGCGACAATGCCGGCATGGCGCAGCACATTGAGCACGCCGCGACGCGCGATCCGCACCGTTTCCGCGCGCGAAGTCCCGCCGCCGCCAAGCTCTGTGGTGATGAACAGCTTGCCCATCTCTTCGGCGGCAGTGTCGAACATACCGACCGCGTCGATCTCCAGCATTTTCATCGACCATGGTGCGGAGAAGGCTTCAACCGCGGCGAAACCCTTCGCTTCCAGCACCTTGTCGGGCCGGATGTGGGCGGCGCAGAACGGCACGAAGTCGAGCGTCTTGCCGCCGGAGTGGAAGTCGAGCGCGATGTCTGTACGGGGCAGAAGCTCGCGCTGGAAATAATCGGCGATCTTCTCGGTCACCGTGCCGTCGGGCCGGCCGGGAAAGCTGCGGTTGAGATTGCCCTTGTCGATCGGCGAGGTGCGTGTGCCGGCGCGGAACGCCGGATAGTTCATCGCCGGCACGATGATGATCGTGCCGCTGACTTGCTTCGGGTCGAGCGTACGGGCGAGGTCATAGAGCGCCAGCGGCCCCTCGTACTCGTCGCCATGATTGCCGCCGGTGAGCAATGCGCTCGGCCCCTTGCCGTTGCGGATGACGCAGATCGGGATCATCACCGATCCCCAGGCGGAATCGTCGCGGCTGTAAGGCAGGCGCAGGAAACCGTGCTGCACGCCGTCGCGCTCGAAATCGACGGTCGGCGTGATCGGTGACGGGCGAAGGCTGGACATCGGGCTCAATTCTTCACCACCAGTTTGCGCGGCACATTCGCCAGGCACTCGACGCCCGTCTCGGTGATCAGGATGGATTCGGTGATTTCCAGCCCCATCGTCTCAAGCCACAAGCCGGTCATGAAATGGAAGGTCATACCGGGCTTCAACTCGGTGCGGTCGCCTGGACGCAGGCTCATCGTGCGCTCGCCCCAGTCAGGCGGATAGGAAAGCCCGATCGGGTACCCGGTGCGGTTGTCCTTGACGATGCCGTACCGCTTCAGCACCGCGAAGAAGGCGTTGGCGATGTCCTCGCATGTGTTGCCGGGGTTGGCGGCCGCAAGTCCCGCCTCCATGCCTTCCAGCGTCGCCTTTTCGGCATCGAGGAATTCCTGCGTCGGTTTACCAAGGAACACAGTCCGGGAAAGCGGACAATGGTAGCGGTTGTAGCAGCCGGCAATTTCGAAAAAAGTGCCCTCGCCCGACTTCATCGGCCTGTCGTCCCAGGTCAGATGCGGCGCCGATGCGTCGGCGCCCGACGGCAGCAGCGGCACGATCGCCGGATAGTCGCCGCCAATGCCATCGACGCCGCGCGTGCCGGCATCATAGATCTCGGCGACCAGGTCGCATTTGCGCATGCCGACCTCGATCTTGTCGACAATGCGCTCGTGCATTGCCTCGACGATGCGGGCGGCTTTGCGCATGCAGTCGATTTCGGTCGGGCTCTTCACTGCGCGCTGCCAGTTGACGAGTGCCGTGGCGTCGACGAAGCGGGCATTGGGCAGATGTCTCTGCAGAGACGCGAAGGCTGCGGCGGAGAACCAATAATTGTCCATCTCGACACCGATGCTGAGCTTGCCCCAGCCGCGATCGGCGAGCACCTGCGAGAGAAAATCCATCGGATGGCGCTCGGTCGACTGCACATAGTGGTCGGCATAGCCGATGATGTTGTCGTGCGCGAGATAGGCGGTGCGCTTGGCGCCGTTGGCGTCCTGGCCGCGCCCGTACCACACCGGCTCGCCCGACGGCGGCACGATGACAGCCTGGTGCACGTAGAACGACCAGCCGTCATAGCCGGTCAGCCAGGCCATGTTGGACGGGTCGCTGACGATCAATAGATCGACGCCCTTGACCTGCATGGCCTTCCGCGTCTTGGCGAGGCGCTCCGCATATTCGCCGCGCGAGAATTTCAAATTGGGCTGCATTGTTCTTGGTCCTCGTTTGTTGGGCCTTGCGGCCAGCATCAGCTTTCGAAAATCGTACCGGTCTTGGCCGCACGCGCACGGTCGCGGGCGAGCGTGGCGATTGCCGTGTCCTGCACGCCGGTGCCGGTCAGGTCGGCAATGGTGATGTCGCTGTCCGAGCGCCGGCCATGCCTTTCGCCGGCGATGATGTGGCCAAGCTCGGTGATTTCGGCATCGGACGCCATCACGCCCGCCGCGATAGCATGGTGCAGTTCGCCCAGCCGGCGCGTCTGTTTGGCGCTGTCGGCGACGTAGAGATCGGCCATGCGCAGGATCGCCGGCGCGATCTCGTTCTTGTGCTCGGCATCCGAGCCCATGGCAGTGATATGCTGGCCGGCGGAGACGAAGCCGGCCTTGATCAGCGGCTCGGTCGACGGCGTCGTGGTGACGATGATGTCGGCATCGGCCGCAGCCTTTGCCGCGTCGGGCTCGGCGTGAACGGCGATGCCCAGTCTTTCGGACAATGCGTCGGCCGCGGCTTCGGCCTTGCCGGCATCCCTTGCCCAGATGCGGGCTTTGGTGATCGGCCGCACCAGCATCAGCGCCTCGAGCTGCAGTCCGGCCTGAACACCGGCGCCGAAGATCGCGGCAACGGAGGAACCCGGCCGCGACAGATGCTTGGCGGCAACCGCGCCGGCCGCCGCCGTGCGGATGTCGGTGAGATAGCCATTGTCGAGCAGCAGCGCCTCGACCAGACCGGTTTTCGCCGACAGCAGCACCATCATGCCGTTGACGCTGGGCAGGCCGAGCTTCGGATTGTCGAAGAAGCCGGGGCTGATCTTGATGGCAAAACCGTCGATGCCCGGCACATAGGCGGTCTTGACGTCGACCTCGCCGCGATGCTCGGGAATGTCGAGCCTGAGGATTGGCGGCATCGCCACCGGCAAGGTGGCGAGCGCGCGAAACGCGCTCTCGACGCAGGCAACGGCATCGAGATCAAGCTTCACGATCTTGCGCAATTCAGCTTCGGTGAGGATCGTCATCCGGCTCATGCTGCGCTCTCCGCAATTGCTTCGCCGCAGATGATCTTGCGGTGCAGTGTCATATCGATGTTGCGGCCGGACAGCACGAGCACCGTCGGGCCATTCGCTTTGACCTTGCCGGCAAGCACGGCCGCGATGCCGACCGCGCCGGCGCCTTCGACGATCTCGCGCTCCTGCTCATAGGCATGGCGGATGCCGGCGGCGATCTCGTCCTCGCTGAGCAGGATCACATCGTCGAGCAGGTCGCGGCACATCGAGAAGGTCAGCCGGTTGTCGAGGCCGATGCCGCCGCCGAGTGAATCCGCCAGCGTCGGCAGTTCTTCGACCAAAACCGGATGTCCGGCGTCGAGGCTCGCCTTCATCGCCGCACCGCGCGCCATTGAAACGCCCACCACCTTCGTCGCCGGGCTGACGCCCTTGACGGCAGCGGCAACGCCAGCCGCCAGCCCACCGCCAGAAAGCGGCACCAGCACAAGGGCGGCATCAGGAACCTGTTCGATGATCTCCAGCCCGAGCGTGCCTTGCCCGGCGACAATGGCGGGATGGTCGAAAGGCGGCAGCATGACCAGCCCCTCTTCCGCGACCAGCCGTTCGACCTCCCGCTGCGCATCGTCCTGGCTGTTGCCGACGATGCGGATCCCGGCGCCGAGCCGGCGGATCTCGTCGAGCTTGTTCTGCGGCACCAGCCGCGACATGCAGATCGTCGCGTGGATGCCTTGCGATTGAGCAGCATAGGCAAGTGCCCGGCCGTGGTTGCCGGTCGAGGCAGCGACGACGCCGCGCGCCTTCTCCTCTGCTGTCAGCGAAGCGATAGCGTTCGAGGCACCACGCAGCTTGAAGGCGCCGGTGGTCTGCCGGTGTTCGAGCTTGAGATAAACAGGAGCGTCCAAGTGCTGGGAAAGACTCCGGGAAGGAACGGTCGGCGTACGCTCGACCTTGCCTGCGATGCGCTCGCGCGCGGCGTGGATTTCGGACAGGCTTATCCTGGACGTGGTCATGGCTCTGCAATCAGTTCAGCGGCAGCGTCATCAGACGGCCGAATTCAGGGCGCGGCTCGTCGTCGTCGCAAAGCCGCAGGCAATTCCAGGCCGTCGCCTGGTTGCTGGTGACGACAGGACGGCCGATGGCTTCTTCCATACCGACAACTGCCGCCGCGGACCGCAGTGCCGTGCAGGAGACAAACAGCGCGTCCGAGTGTTCGGCCGTCGCCTCGCGAGCCAGATCGACCAAGGATTTCGGCGCAATCCGCGCCATCTCGCGATCATCCTCGAAGCCGAGGCAAGTGAAGCTGACGATTTCGAAACCATGCTCGGTGAAATAGGTCGCCATCGGCCGGCTGGTCTCGACCGTATAAGGGGTAAGAATGCTGATCGTCCTGGCGCCCAGCGCCTTCAGGCCGCGCACCCCGGCCATCGGCGGCGTGACCACCGGCACGCCGGGCTTGGCGGCCTGCACCGCCGCCTCGATTTGGGCATCGCGGATCACGACGGAAGCTGAGGTGCAGGAATAGCAGATCGCATCGAGCGGCTCGTCGGGCAGGATCAGGGCCGCGGCCGCCGTCAGTGACGGCTGCATCTTGCGCAAATTGTCCGGCGTCGTCGGGTTGGCGTAGGGGATGCGTGCGACATAGACCCCGATGCGGTCGCTTGCCACCATGCGGTGAAAATCCGGTTCGCTCGTATGGTCGGTGGCAAGGATGATCAGGCCGACCCGCTTTTCCAGCGGACGCGCGTCGAGCGGCGGCCGGGCCGAATGCAGGCGGATTTCGGGTGCAGCGCTCATCTTTCGATCCGCCCATAACGGTGTTCCAGCCAGCGCAGCAGCACCACCGAGAACAGGCTGATGGCGAGGAAGAAGGCGCCGACCAACGTGATCGGTTCGATATACCGATAATAGGTATTGGCGACGCTCTTGGCCTGGTTCATCAGTTCCAGCACGGTGATCGCCGACAGCAGCGGCGTCTCTTTGAACATGGCGATGAAATAATTGGCAAGCGCCGGGATCATCGGCGGGATCGCCTGCGGAATGATGATGTGCGTCCAGGTCTGGGTGGCGTTCAGATTGCAGGCCTTGGCCGCTTCCCACTGGCCGCGCGGAACATTATCGATGCCGGCGCGGTAGACCTCGGCCGTGTAAGTGCCGTAATGCAGCCCGAGACCGATGACGCCCGCGACCAGCGGCGGCAACAGGACGCCAAAATCCGGCAGCACGTAGAAGATGAAATAGAGCTGCACCAACAGCGGTGTGCCACGGATGAACTCGGCAAGGAAACCGACGGTGCGCGACAGAGCCCTGTTCGGCGACCGGCGCGCCAACGCGATGCCCAGCCCGACGATCGCCGCCAGTACCGAGCCGAGCAGCGTCGCCAGGATGGTGATCTTCACCCCCTCGATCAGCGTCGGCAGGATCTGCCGGACAAAATCCCAATCCCATTCCATTATCAGGTCCGATCCATCATACGCGCACCCCGTCGAGGCCACGCGCCATGCGGCGTTCCAGCGACCGCACGCCCCAGGAGATGAGCAGCGCCAGGACGAAATAGATGACGAGGATGGTGCTGAACGGCACCAGAGTATTGCCGGTCTGCGAGCGCACCACCTGCGCCTGGAAGGTCAGGTCGGCGAGCGAGATTAGCGAAACGACGGCGGTGGCCTTGAGCAATTCAATGGCGTTGTTGCCGAAGGTTGGCAGCATCACCAGAAGCGCCTGCGGCAGGATGACATGGCGCATGGCTTGCCAGCGGCCGAGATTGAGCGCGGTGCACGCCTCATATTGTTCGCGGCCGATCGACTTGATGGCGCCGCGCACCACTTCCGCTGCATAGGCGCCGACATTGAGGCCCAGCGCCAGCACGCCGGCCTGCAGCGGCGTCAGCGAAATGCCGGCAAAGGGCAGCACGAAATAGGCCCAGAACAGCTGCACGAAAATCGAGGTGCCGCGGAAGAACTCGATATAGGCGGTGGCCAGCGCCCGCAGCACGAAAAACCGCGACAGCCGCCCCAGCCCGGCAAGAAAAGCCATGATCAAGGCCAGCACCGACCCCATCAGCGTCAGCTCGATGGTGACAAGCGCTCCTTGCAATATCAGGCCGAAATAGCCGGACCATTGGGTCATTGGGTCGAAAGTTTCCGCGTTGAATGTCTAGCGACACGTTGCTTCCAGCGTCCTTCTCCCGGTTCACGGGGAGAAGATACCGGCAGGCAGATGGGGGGCAGCGCGAACCAACCGGAGTATGGCGCCGCCCCTCATCCGGCCCTTCGGGCCACCTTCTCCCCGTGAAAGGGGAGAAGGAAGAACGCACCTACTTCGCCGAGCAGAGCTTGTCGCGGCTCGTCGACATTGCCGCCGCCGCCGAGAAGCCGTAAGGCTCGATGATCTTGGCGAACTCGCCGGACTTCTTCAGTTTCGCCAGCTCGACATCATAGGCGTCGCGCAGCGCTTCGTCGCCCTTCTTGAAGGCCGCGCCGTCGCAATAGACCGGCGCACCGACCACCGGCGCGATGACTTCGAGGTTCGGATCATTGGCTTTCTTGACCAGGTCGTTGATCGACAGCACGGGCAGCGAATAAGCATCGATGCGGCCGTCCTGCAGCATTTTCAGGCCGCTCTGGCCGTCCGGCACGACGATGACGCGCTCGCGCGGCACACCTGCGGTGAGCGCCAGCTTCTCTTCAGTGCCGCCACCCGGCGCGCCGATCGTGGCGCTCGCGTCCTTCGCGACGTCCTCGTAGCTCTTGAAGCCCTTCGGGTTGCCCTTCTTCACCAGCATCGCCTCGGCGTCGCACAGCACCGGTTCCGAATAGGCGACCGCAGCACAACGTTCCGGCTTCATGAACAGGCCGGCGGTGACGACGTCGAAACGGCCGGCCTGCAGGCCGGGAATCATCGCGCCATATTCCGAGATCGAGGCGACGATATCGTTGACGCCAAGGCGCTTGAAGATTTCACGGGCAACGTCAGGCGCCGCACCCGAAACCTTGCCGTCGGCAGCGACCGCCGTATAGGGCGGCTCGTTGGCGATGGCGACGCGGGCAAAGCCTTGCGCCTTGAGCTCTTCGAGCTTGCTGTCATCGGCCGAGCCGGCCGTCGAGGCGGCCAGCACCGCCGTCAGCGCGATACCGGCGACGCCGGCCAAAATGGCAAATTTCTTCATTGTTCCCAACTCCTTGTTTGTCTGTCTTCTTGGCTTGCTTGAGGCGTCGCCGCCTCGCATGGCAGTCAGACCCGATGTCCGGCCGCAATGATCTTCTTCAGGAAACCTTGCGTGCGCTCCTGTTTGGGATGGCGGAAAATCTCGTCGGGCTTGCCCTCCTCGACTATTCTGCCGCGATCGAAGAACAGCACCCGGTCGGCGAAGTCATGGGCGAAACCCATCTCGTGGGTGACCAGCAGCATGGTCATGTCGGTCTCGGCGGCGAGCTTGCGCATGACGTTGAGCACCTCGTCGACGAGCTCAGGGTCGAGCGCCGAGGTGACCTCGTCGAACAGCATGATTTTCGGCGACAGCGCCAGCGCCCGCGCAATCGCGACGCGCTGCTTCTGGCCGCCTGAAAGCTGCGCCGGCATCGCTTTGGCCTTGTCGACCATGCCGACCATGTCGAGCAGTTCCATCGCCCGTTTTTCTGCGGCGGCCCGCGGCACGCCTTTGGTCAGCATCGGTGCCAGCGTCACATTGTCGATGACGCATTTGTGCGGAAATAGATTGAATAGTTGGAAGACCATGCCGATCTTCTGGCGCATCTTTGCCAAATGCCGTTCATCGGCCGTCAGCAGCCGGCCGTTGCGCTCCATGTGGTACAGCTGTTCGCCGTCGACTTGGATGTGGCCGCTGTCGATACGCTCTAGCGTCATCAGGATGCGCAGGATCGTCGTCTTGCCCGAACCCGATGGGCCGATCAGTGCCAGCTTCTCGCCGGGCATGACTTGCATCGAGAGGCCGTCCAGCACCTTGAAGGTGCCGAAGCTTTTCGAAATGCCGTCGATGTTGATGATGGGCGCCGACAATGAATTTCCCGTGCTAGAGAAGCTATGCCTTTAACGATGCGGATCGCGGCAAATCATGTCAATCAAGAAAATAATATCATGACAATATTTCGGATTCCGCACAATTTCGCGCCGTTCGCCGTCTAGATCACAAGCAGGAGATGCTCGGGATCGCCGAGCAGAAGCTTGGTGACAACGCCGAGACCGGCACGCAGTTCCCCCTCCGTGGTCGAGCCCAGCGAAATCCGTACGGCTGGATGCCAAGGCATCTGCGAAATGCGAAACGACGTACCGGGCGCAATCGCCACGCCCTGCAGGCGCGCCTGGGACACAAAGCTTTCCTCGCCGCGATCCTCGGGCAGCCGCAGCCAGACATGCAGCCCGTCGCGATGAGCCCGATAGTCCACTCCGGCAAGCACCTCGGCGGCGATGTCCAGACGCCGCCGCAAAGCCAGGCGCTGCCATCGAACGAGTTCCATCGCGGTGCCGTCGGTCACCCATTTGGTGGCGATCTCGGCCACCAGCGGCGTCGCCATCCAGTTCGAGACGAGGTGGCGGTTGGCAACTGCGGCGACATAACGATCGGGCGCGGCGAGATAGCCGATGCGCAGGCCGGGCACCACGATCTTGGTGAAGGAGGTGACATAGAGCGTGCGCTCGGGGGCAAACGCCGCGACCGGCGGCGGACGGTCCTCGACCAGCGGGCCGAGCACGTCGTTTTCGATAATGGCGATGTCGTGCCTGCGCGCCACCGCAGCGATCTGCTCGCGCCGGGCGGCATCCATCAGCGTTGCCGTCGGGTTGATCACCGAGGGCTGCACGAACACGGCGCGGATGTCGGACAGCCGACAGGCCTCGTCCAGCGCTTCCGGGATCAGCCCATTGTCGTCGATCGGCAAACCCTCGAGGTTGAAGCCGAGATAACGCGCCAGCGGGATCAGCGTGTGGTGACCGATCGCCTCGGTGGCGACGGTCGAACCGGGCGGCGCTACGCTCATCAGCGCTACCGTCATACCGGCGGTGGCGCCGTTGGTCAGGCTGATGTTCTGCGGCGACGCGTCGAGGCCGCAGAGCCGCAGCCACTCGACACCCACCGCACGGTGGCGTGGGAACACCATGTTCGGCCTGAACGACAGCGCCGAGCTCGACGGCAGGTTTTCGGCGAGCCAGCCCAGTGCCTGCCTCAGCCGCTCCAGATGCATCGGTTCGCAGACCGGCTTCAGGATGGAGAGGTCGATGAGCTCGCCCAGCCGCTCCGGCAGATAGGGGGGCTCCGGCTCGCGGCGCTGTGTCTGCACGAAGCTGCCGCGGCCGACCTCGCCGGACACCAGCCCGCGGCGGATCAGCTCCTCATAGGCGCGGCTGACCGTCTGCACGGAAAGTTGCAGATCGTCAGCCAACTGCCGGTGCGTCGGCAACCGAGCGCCATTGGCCAGGCGCCCGTCATGGATGGCGCGCGCGAACTGGTCGGCGAGCGATTGATAGGCCGGCCGCCGGATAAGTGCGGGATCTGGTCGCCAAAATGTCATGACTTATTAGAGATCGAAATCAGTGCAATTGACAATCGAAATAATGCGCCGTCATGGTGTCCGGCACTGGAAGTGGGCGATCATGGCTGCAGCGAAACTCGATCCGATCGATCTGAAAATCCTCGACGCCATCCAGCGCGACGGGCGCATCACCAAGCTGGCGCTGGCCGAGAAAGTCGGCCTGTCGCCGACGCCGTGCTGGATGCGGCTGCGCAAGCTGGAAAAGGCCGGCATCGTCTCGGGCTACCATGCCAGGATCGCCATGCGCGCCATCGCGCCGGTCGCTACCGTGCTGATGGAGGTGACGCTGGCTAGCCACCGCCAGGCCGATTTCGACCGTTTCGAGCGCGTCATCCGCGACATCCCCGAGATCGTCGCCTGCTGGTCTGTCGGCGGCGGCGTCGATTACCTGCTGAAGGTGATGGCGCGCGACATCGACGCCTATCAGCGGCTGGTCGACACTCTGCTCGAACGCGAGATCGGCATCGACCGCTACTTCACCTACATCGTGACCAAGACGGTGAAGGAGGAGAGTGTGCTGCCAGTGGCGGATCTGTTGCCGGCATCTTCCTGATACCGGAGAGATCGTCTGGCTGGGCAGGGCAATAGAGACAATCTCTCTACGTGCGGGCACGCAAATAGCCTCTCTGTTTGCGCGGCAGAGATAGTCTTGCGGCATCACCCGAACCGGGAGCCCGATGATGTCCGCACATTTTGCCCGCTCGCACCGCCATGAAGCACTTGATCGCCTTGCCGACCGGCGGCTGCTGCGCGAACTCGCCTATGTCGCTGGCCACTGGACGGCGAGCGAGACCGCGGAGAGTTTCGAGGTGACCGATCCGGCCACCGGATCCACCGTCGCTTTCGTTGCCGCGCTCGATGCCCGGCAGACCACATTGGCGATCGATGCGGCATCGCGCGCCTTTCCTGCCTGGCGCGCATTGCTGCCGCAGGAACGGTCGAAAATCTTGCGAAAATGGTTCGATCTGATCGTCGCCGCCAAAAATGACCTGGCCATGCTGATGACGCTAGAACAAGGCAAGCCGCTGAAGGAATCGCGCGGCGAGATCGACTACGCAGCCTCTTTTGTCGAGTGGTATGCCGAGGAGGCCAAACGTCTCAACGCCGAAAGCGTCACCAGCCATTTGCCAAATGCCGAGATGGTGGTGCGACGCGAACCGCTCGGTGTCGTCGGCGTCGTCACGCCGTGGAATTTTCCAGCGGCCATGCTGACCCGCAAGGCGGCTGCCGCCCTTGCCGCCGGCTGCACCATCGTCGCGCATCCTTCCTCGGAAACGCCGCTGTCGGCACTGGCGCTGGCCGAGCTTGGCGAACGTGCCGGCCTGCCGGCTGGCGTGTTCAACGTCCTCACCGGCAGGGCTTCGACCATCGTCGGGCGGATGTGCGAAGACCCGCGCGTTCGCGCCATGAGCTTCACCGGCTCGACCGAGGTCGGCAGGTTGATCGCCGCGCAGAGTGCGCCGACGATGAAGCGTCTGGTGATGGAACTTGGCGGGCATGCGCCGCTGATCGTCTTTGCCGACGCCGATCTCGACAAGGCGGTGACCATAGCCGTCGATGCCAAATTCGCCACCTCCGGCCAGGACTGCCTCGCCGCCAACCGCATCTATGTCCAGCGCCCGATCTACGACCGTTTTTGCGCCGCCTTCACCAAGCGCATCGAGACGTTGCGGACCGGCAATGGCCTGGCTGACGACACCGACATCGGGCCGTTGATGCACGAGCGCGGCGTCAAGAAGATCGAAGAGCAGGTCGCCGATGCGCTGGCTGGTGGCGCGCGCTGCCTCACCGGCGGTGGCCGCCATGTGGCTGGGCCGCTGTTCTACCAGCCGACCCTGCTCGCCGACGTTGGAGACGACGCGCTGATCATGCGCGAGGAGACCTTCGGTCCGGTTGTGGCCGTGACGCCTTTCGACAGCGAAGACGAAGTCGTCGCCCGCGCCAATGCGACAGAATACGGGCTCGTCGCCTATGTCGTCACTGAAAACGGCGGCCGGCAATTGCGCATGGGCCGCGCGCTCGACTATGGCATGGTCGCCATCAACCGCGTGAAGATCACCGGCGCGCCGATCCCCTTCGGCGGCGTCAAACAGTCCGGCATGGGCCGCGAGGGCTCGCGTCACGGGCTCGAAGCCTTTACCGATCTCAAATATCTCTGCCTCGACGTAGCGTAAGCCGCGCCCGACACTTTCCCTTAGGAGTTAAAAAAATGCTCGACCAGTCAAACGAACTCGCCGCCTGGGATCGCGATCATTTCTTCCATCCCTCGACCCATATGGGAACGCATGCGCGGGGTGAATCACCGACCCGCGTGATCGCCGGCGGCGAAGGCGTCACCATCTGGGACAATAATGGGCGCAAGAGCATCGATGCCTTCGCCGGGCTCTACTGCGTCAATGTCGGCTATGGCCGCCAGAAGATAGCCGACGCCATCGCCGCGCAGGCCAAGAACCTCGCCTATTACCACGCCTATGTCGGGCACGGCACCGAGGCATCGATCACGCTTTCCAAGATGATCATCGACCGCGCGCCCGAGGGCATGTCGAGGGTCTATTTCGGCCTCTCCGGTTCCGATGCCAACGAAACCAACATCAAGCTGATCTGGTACTACAACAATGTGCTCGGCCGGCCCGAGAAGAAGAAGATCATCTCGCGCTGGCGCGGTTATCACGGCTCCGGGATCATGACCGGATCGCTGACCGGCCTCGACCTGTTCCACAACGCCTTCGATCTGCCGCGTGCGCCGGTCCTGCACACCGAGGCGCCCTACTATTTCCGCCGCGCCGACCGCTCGCTGAGCGAGGAGCAGTTTTCGCAACACTGTGCCGACAAGCTCGAGGAGATGATTCTCGCCGAAGGGCCGGAGACGGTCGCCGCGTTCATCGGTGAGCCTATCCTCGGCACCGGCGGCATCGTGCCGCCCCCGGCCGGCTACTGGGAGAATATCCAGGCGGTGCTGAAGAAGTACGACGTGCTTCTGGTTGCCGACGAGGTCGTCACCGGCTTCGGCCGGCTGGGCACCATGTTCGGCTCCGACCACTACGGCATCAAGCCCGACCTGATCACGATCGCCAAGGGCCTGACCTCGGCCTATGCGCCGCTGTCGGGCGTCATCGTGTCAGACAAGGTCTGGCAGGTGCTGGTGCAGGGTTCAGACAAGCTCGGCTCGCTCGGTCATGGCTGGACCTATTCGGCGCATCCGATCTGCGTCGCCGCCGGCGTCGCCAACCTGGAACTGATCGACGAGATGGACCTGGTGCGGAACGCCGGCGAGACCGGCGCCTATTTCCGCGCCGAGCTGACGAAAGCCGTCGGCGGCCACAAAAACGTCGGCGAGGTGCGCGGCGACGGCATGCTGGCGGCGATCGAGTTCGTCGCCGACAAGAACGATCGCGTATTCTTCGACGCCTCGCATAAAATCGGGCCGCAGGTCGCGACCACCCTTGCGGCAAGCGGCGTCATCGGCCGGGCCATGCCGCAGGGCGACATTCTCGGTTTCGCGCCGCCGCTCTGCCTGACGCGGCAAGAGGCCGATATCGTCGTGTCGAGGACGGCCGACGCGGTGAAGAGCGTGTTTGCAAACATCTGAAGAGCCGACATGAATGCCATGACCAAAACCCTCCCCGCCACCATGGCCGCCGTGCAGCTGATCGGGCACGGCGGGCCGGAAAAGCTCGTCTACCGCACCGACGTGAAAGTGCCCTCGCCCGCCCGGGGCGAGGTGCTGGTCAAGGTCACCGCTTGCGGCATGAACAACACCGACGTCTGGGTGCGCCAGGGCGCCTATGGAACGGAGGAGGATGCCGCCGCTGTGTCGACCTGGCGTCGTCGGGGCAATACGCTGAGCTTCCCGCGCATCCAGGGCACCGACACGGTCGGCAACATCATTGCCGTCGGCGACGGCGTCTCGCCGACCCGTATCGGCGAGCGGGTGATGGTCGACTTCTCCATCTACAATCGCGATGACGATTCACTCGCCGACATCGACTATATGGGCCATGGCCGCGACGGCGGCTATGCCGAATACCAGGCGGTGCCGGCAGAGAATGCCCATGTCGTCGATACCGATCTGAGCGACGTCGAGCTTGCCACTTTCTGCTGCGCCTATCTCACCGGCGAGCAGATGCTGGAACGCGCCGCATTGAAAGCCGGCGAGCGTGTGCTGGTCACCGGCGCCTCGGGCGGCGTCGGCTCCGGCATCGTGCAGTTGGCGCGGGCACGCGGCGCCATTCCCTATGCGGTTGCCGGCAAGGGCAAGGAACAGGCCGTGCGTGACGTCGGCGCCGAGGCGGTGATCACCCGTGGCGTGGCCGACCTGCCGGCAGCCGTGAACGAGGCGACCGGCGGGCGGCCAATCGATGTGGTCGCCGACCTGGTCGGCGGCGCGATCTTCAACGACCTCCTGCGCATCTTGAGGCCGGAAGGCCGCTATACCACGGCCGGCGCGATTGCCGGCCCGGTCGTGCAGCTCGATCTGCGCACCATGTACCTGAAACAGCTGCAACTGCATGGCTCAAGCCAGGGCACACGCGCGGATTTCCGCCGCATAGTGCGCTACATCGAGGACAAGAAAATCCGGCCGCTGGTCGGCGGCGTCTACAAGCTGTCCGATTTCCATCGCGCCCAGGCCGATTTCATCGCCAAGGATTTCGTTGGCAAGCTGGTCGTCGTGCCGGATGCGGTCGCCAAAATAGCGCGTCGACCAAAAACGCCTATGACAGGCTCGGGCCGTTCGCGGACGCGGTGAGGTCGAGCGCCACATCCAAGCAGCGTTTTCGTGATGGCTTTGTTTATCTGAATGAGCAAAACCCATTCTGATTTGGCTGCACGCCGGCAACAAGGATTCCTGACCCTCTCCTGCGGCGTTATACGGTTTTCGCGATTTTCTTATAACTCCCGCTTGCGTCCCTTGAGGTCATGCCGCTATAAGAGAACCGCATTTTTCTTATAACCGGAGCCGCCTGACATGAAGACGGTCGACCTCGTTTACCGCACGATGTATGCGGAACTCGTCCAGCGATCCTTGGACGCAGTCTTCGAAACGGATTTCCCTACGACGGGCAATCTCGTCAAGGTGCCCGTCAAGGGCAAGGTATACTGGTATTTCGAGGAAACGCAGCCGACGAAGACGCGACGGTATGTCGGGCCTGACAGCGATCCCGAGATTGCAAAACGCGTCGAATCCTTCCGTCAGATCAAGGACGACCTCCGCGCCCGCAGGAAGCTGGTATCCACGCTCGTGCGCGAGGCAGGGCTGACAGAACCCGAAAGGTTCACCGGGGATGTCGTCGAGGCGCTGGGGAAGGCTGGCATCTTCCGCTTGCGCGGCGTCCTGGTCGGCACAGTCGCCTTTCAGTCCTACGCGGGCTATCTGGGCGTGAAGCTGCCCGGTGCAGCGTTGCAGACGGGCGATGCAGACTTCGCCCTATTCCATTCCGTGTCGGCCGCGGTCGAGGACAGCCTGCCGCCCATCCTCGAAATCTTGAGGGAGATCGACCCAACCTTCAGGGAAATCCCTTACAGATCAGATCCCGGACACGCGACGCAATTCGAGAACGCAGTCCGATACAAGGTCGAGTTCCTTACACCGAACACGGGCAGCGATGACTACGCCGATCATGCAACCTCGATGCCGTCTTTGGGCGGTGCATCCGCGCAGCCTCTTCGGTTTCTCGATTTCCTGATCCACGAACCAATCAGAACTGTGCTGCTGCATCGATCGGGAGTGCCTGTCGTGGTACCGTCGCCCGGACGATATGCGGTTCACAAGCTGATCGTTGCCTCGCGCCGACAGAACAACGCAAACGGCGTGGGCAAGCGGGAAAAGGATGTCCACCAGGCAGCACTTCTGGTCGAGGCACTGGAAGCTACCCGTCGCCAGGACGATCTCGCCATCGCGTTTTCGGAAGCGTGGGACAGGGGGAAACATTGGCGTGAAGCGATACAAAAAGGACTTGGCTTGATTCCCCAGAAACAGCGTGGCGACATCGAGGCGACGATCGTCAACGCACTTTCAGGAATCGGCGAGGAACTGGAAGGATTCAGCGGCTCATCTGCGAAAACAAAGCACGGAGACTAAACGGCAGCAACGGGTGTGGAGGGTAACCTTCTGCCAGCCGTCGCCGAGGCGTTTGTTTTCAGGTTTCAAAATCGACTTTGCCTATTCAGCTCTGCGATCGGACCTGCTTGACGGCAGCCTCGAGCGACCGTTCAAACGCGTCGATCACCTGGTCGACCTGCGGCTCCGTGATGATCAGCGGCGGGCAGAAGGCCAGCGCGTCGCCCATATTGCGCGAGATGACGCCGTTCTGCTGCATAAAACCGTTGACGAGCCCGCCCAGCGCGCCGGCCGTCTCCCACGGCGTCTTGTTCGCCTTGTCGCTGACCAGCTCGACCGCCGCGATCAGGCCGACGCCGCGCACCTCGCCGACAAGCGGGTGCGAAGCGAGCGTGCGCAGCCGCTTCTGCATATGCGCGCCGACCGCACGCGCATTGCCGACAAGGTCGCGCTCCTCGATCAGCTTCAGGTTCTCGAGCGCGACCGCTGCCGCAACGGGATGGCCGCCGCCGGTGAAACCGTGGCCGAAGGTGCCGATACGGTTGCTTTCGTCGGCGATCGGCTCGAATACCTTGTCATTGATCAGCAGGGCTGAGATCGGCAGGTAGGACGAAGAGATCTGTTTCGATAACACCATGATGTCGGGCCTGATGCCGAAGGTCTGCGAGCCGAACATCTCACCTGTTCGGCCAAAGCCGCAGATCACCTCGTCGGCGACGAGCAGGATGTCGTACTTCGACAGGATCGCCTGTATCTTCTCCCAGTAGCCCGCCGGCGGTACGATGACGCCGCCGGCGCCCATGATCGGTTCGCCGAAAAAGGCGGCGATGGTTTCCGGTCCTTCGGCGAGGATCAGCTTTTCCAGTTCGTCGGCAAGCCGCGTCGAAAACAGCTCCTCGCTTTCACCCGGCAGCGCCTCGCGCCAATGGTGCGGCGTCGAGGTATACAGCACATTGGCAATCGGCAGGTCAAAGGAAGTGTGGTTGTTGGGCAGTCCGGTCAGGCTTGCCGAGGCGATGGTGACGCCGTGATAGCCCTTCTTGCGGCTGATGATCTTCTTGCGCGCCGGCTGGCCGAGCGCATTCGCGTTGGCCTCGGAGCCGGAATTGGTGAAATACGCCTTGCTCATCGGCACCGGCGCCATCTGCACCAGTCTCTCGGCGAGATCGATCAGCGGCGAATGCGATTTGGAGCCGAAATCGTGATAGTAAGGCAGCTTCGACATTTGCCGTACTGCCGCATCGACCAGCCGCTTCTCCGAAAAGCCGACCGCGACGCTCCAGAGCCCCGCCATCGCCTCGATATAGCGGTTGCCGGCAAGGTCCTCGACATAGATGCCGTCGCCCTTCTCGATGACGAGCGGCCCCGACTCCTGATGCTTGCGCGCATTCGTATAGCCATGCATGTGAAAGCTTATGTCGCGGGCTTCGGGTGAATTCGGTCGTGCGTCCATGACGGCTCCTGATGCTGACGCGGAACAATCCTGCCGCCGGTCCGGCTCGGCAGGTCCCCGTGCGTTATGCCGTTTGATGCATCTTTCTCGAACGGTATAGTGTCAAGCGCTTTCGGCAGGGCCAGCGGATGGATGGACGCATGCAGAACTTCGGCTTGACCTAACCGTGGACCATGTCGACTGCATTGTCGCTGGCGCCGGCGTTGTTGGCCTGGCGATCACGCGAGAGATGGCGCAGCGCGGCATCGATACGCTGGTCCTGGAAGCCGAGAACGCTATCGGCACCGGGACAAGCTCGCGCAATTCCGAGGTCATCCATGCCGGCCTCCACTATCCGGTTGGATCGCTGAAAGCCCAGTTCTGCGTGGCCGGCCGGGAAAGACTCTATCGCTATTGCGAGGAGCGGGCGGTCCCACACGCGCGCTGCGGCAAGCTCATCGTTGCCACAAGTGCCGAACAGGAGCCGGTGCTCGCCTCAATCCGGGCCAATGCACGCGCTTGCGGCGCCGGCGACCTGTTGCGCTTGAGCGAAGCCGAGGCGCATACGCTGGAGCCCAGCCTTAAGTGCACGGCGGCGCTGCTGTCGCCCGCCACCGGCATCATCGACAGCCATGCCCTGATGCTCGCCCTGTTGGGCGACGCCGAGGAGCACGGGGCGGCACTTAGTCTCAACACGCGCATCGCCTCCGGCCGCATCGAAGCAGGCCGCGTCGTGCTCGAGACGGTGGACGCTGCCGGCGGCGAGCGCTTCGAGATCGCCACTCCGCGTTTCGTCAATGCCGCCGGGCTTGGCGCCGCAGCACTTGCCGGTTCGCTTGAAGGGCTCAATCAGCAATTCGTGCCAAAGCTCCATTATGCCAAGGGCAATTATTTTTCGGTGGCCGGACGGGCGCCGTTCTCGCGATTGGTCTATCCGGTGCCCGAACCCGGCGGGCTCGGTGTTCATCTGACACTCGACCTTGATGGCGTCGCCCGCTTCGGGCCGGACGTCGAATGGACCGATCAACTCGACTACCGCGTCGACCCGGCTCGTGGCGAGCGATTCTACAGCGAGATCCGCAAATACTGGCCGGACCTGGCCGATGGCAGCCTGCAACCCGCTTACAGCGGCATCCGGCCAAAACTGTCCGGTCCCGGTGAGGCCAATGCCGACTTCGTCGTCCAGGACGTGGCGGTGCACGGCGTGGATAGCCTGGTCAACCTGTTCGGCATCGAAAGCCCCGGCCTGACCTCCTGCCTGACGATTGCCGACCACGTCGCGCAGTGCCTCGCGCCGAAGTTGTAGCGTGCGGCGCCCCGCGCCGCGATCTGCACTGTATCAAGGCGCATTGCGTGAACTTTCAGACGCAAGTCGCCTATGAGGCACATCGCGCACTTGCAGCCCGCTCCGCGCTCTGATTCCCTGCATTCTGGGGCTGTCCTGATTCGCACTGCCCGGTTCAGAGTTTTCGCAGTGCGCCCGGGACAAGCTTCCAGCGACCACTCGGCGTATCCAGGGAGAACGGCAATGAACACCGCGACGAGGCCGGTAATCTCGGAGATGAGGCCCAAGATCACCGTCGTCGGGGTCGGCGGCGGCGGCGGCAACGCCGTCAACAACATGATCGCCGAAGGCCTGCAGGGCGCGGAATTCATCGTCGCCAACACCGATGCCCAGGCCCTTGCCATGTCGAAGGCAACGAGGCTGATCCAGTTGGGCGCTCATATCACCGAAGGTCTCGGCGCCGGGTCCCTGCCCGAGGTCGGCCGTGCCGCGGCCGTGGAATCCATCGACGAGATCATGGATCACCTTGCTGGAACGCACATGTGCTTCGTGACCGCCGGCATGGGAGGCGGAACCGGCACTGGTGCCGCGCCTGTTATAGCACAGGCAGCGCGGGCAGCCGGAATACTGACCGTTGCCGTCGTCACCAAGCCATTCGTCTTCGAAGGCAGGCGCCGCATGTACGCTGCCGATGAGGGCATCGAGCGCCTGCGCGAAAGCGCCGATACCGTCATCGTCATTCCCAACCAGAATCTGTTCAGGATCGCCGACGCCAGAACCACGTTCGCCGACGCCTTTGCCATGGCCGACCGGGTCCTCTATGCGGGTGTCGGCTGCATCACCGATCTGATCGTCAAGGAAGGCCTGATCAATCTCGACTTCGCCGATGTGAAGTCGGTGATGCGCGACATGGGCCGCGCCATGATGGGAACCGGCGAAGCCGCCGGAGAAGGCCGCGCCAAGAAGGCAGCGGAAGCGGCAATCGCCAACCCGCTGCTCGACGAAGCTTCGATGATGGGCGCCAAGGGCGTCCTTGTCTCGATATCGGGCGGCATGGACATGACGCTGTTCGAGGTCGACGAAGCCGCTACCCGCATCCGCGAGGAGGTCGACAACGATGCCGACATCATCGTCGGCGCCATCTTCGACAAGGCACTCGCCGGAAAATTCAGGGTATCGGTCGTGGCGACCGGCTTGCGGCGTGGCCTGGAGATTCCACTGCTTGCCGAACCGGAAGTTCGCATGAACTGAACAGCGTTATCGCGTGCGGTTCGCTCAGCTGATTGCCAGCCTCGCGTCACCACGGCCGCGCGCCGTCGATCACTTCCATGGCGCGTGCAGCAAAACGGCCGGCCAGCGGTGCCACGTCGGCCGCATCGGCCGCAACCGCGCTGCCGGCCAGCACGCGGTCGGCGATGCCGACGAAGATCACGGCAAAGCGGAACATGGCAAACACCAGATGGAACCGCTGGAGCGGCGCCGTCGGCACGGCGTGGGCGAAGTAATGATCGAGGAATTCGCGCTGTGTCGGAATCCCGAGGGCTGCCTGATCAAGGCCGAGGATGCCGCCATATTCGTCCGATGAGGAATGCCAGGGCATCGAGCAGAAGCCGAGATCAGCAAGCGGATGGCCGAGGGTCGATAACTCCCAGTCGAGTATGCCGATCACCTCGGGCCGCTCGGGATGGAAGATGAGATTGCCGAGACGGAAATCGCCATGCGCGATCGAAACGTGGCCGTCATCTGGCGGAAGATGTCGCGGCAGCCATTCGGCGACGGCTTCGAGCGCGGCAATGCGCTCACTCGGCGATTCCCGCAACTGTCTGGTCCAGCGCGCGATCTGTCGCTCAAAATAGTTCCCGGGACGGCCATAGTCGCCGAGCCCAACCTCTTCCGGCCGGACTGCGTGCAGCTTTGCCAGCGCCTCGGCCATGCCGAAATAGATGCCGCGCCGCTCGTCCGGCGCCAGTCCCGGCAACGCGCCATCGTGGAACACCCGGCCGTCGAGCCGCTGCATCAGATAGAACGGCGTGCCGAGCGGCTCGTCGCCGTCGTGATAGAGCACCGGCCGCGGCACCGGCACCTTTGTCGATGCTAGCGCCTCGATCACCCGGTACTCGCGATCGACCGCATGAGCGCCGCGCAGGATCGGTCCCGGAGGTTTCTTGCGCAGAACCATGCGGCGGCCGCCATAGTCGACGAAATAGGTCGGGTTGGATTGGCCGCCGACGATCCGCTCAAGCGACATTTGGCCATCGCCAAAATGCGCTCTCAGAAAATCCTCCAGGCGTACCGGATCGAAATCCATCCTCATTGCCGGCTCAGCGGTTCCCGCCGCGACCTGTTTCGTCTTGTCTGCCGGCTTCGACATGCCAGCGCCAGAAGCCCGCACCTTCCTCGTTGAGAAAGCGGTTGAGCACCATCTTGTGGACCTCGTCGGCGCCGTCGACCAGGCGAGCCTGGCGGGCGTAGCGGTAAATCCATTCGAGTACAGTGTCTTTCGAATAGCCGCGGGCGCCGTTGATCTGGATCGCCACGTCGGCGGCGTCATGCAGCACGTTGGCGACCTGGATCTTGGCCATGGAGACCTCCTTGCGGGCAAAGCCGCCGCGATCGAGCTCCCAGGCCGCCTTCATCACCAGCAGCCGCCCGATCTCGATGCGCATGGCAAGGTCGCCGAGCATCAGCTGGATACTCTCACGGTCGGCCAAAAGCTGCCCGAAACCGCTACGCTCGGCGGCATAGGCGCGCGCGATCTCGATGCAGCGCTTGGCAAGGCCGAGCCAACGCATGCAATGGGAGAGCCGCGCCGGACCGAGCCGGACCTGGGTAACCATGAGGCCGCTGCCTTCGCCGGCAAGCACATCCTCGACCGGAACTTCAAGACCGTCGAATTCCAGCTCGCAATGGCCGCCATGTTCTTCCGGTCCCATGATCTCGATGCGCCGCACGATCCGCCAGCCCGGCTGGTCCTTGTGGAACAGCAAGGCCGAAAGGCCGTGACGCGGATCGTCCGAAGTGCGCGCTATGAGAATGAAGTGGCTCGCCTCTTGCGCGCCGGTGATGAACCATTTGCGGCCTTTGACGACATATCTGTCGCCGCGCCGTTCGGCTCTGGTCATGATCATCGACGGGTCGGAGCCGCCGCCCGGATGCGGTTCCGTCATTGCGAAAGCCGAACGCACCTTGCCCTCGACGATCGGCTTCAGCCATCTTTGCTTCTGCTCCGGCGTTCCCAGTCGCTCCAGCACCATCATGTTGCCATCGTCGGGGGCCGCGGAATTGAACACGACCGGACCGAAGATCGAGCGGTTCATCTCTTCATAGCAGACGGCCATATCCACCTTGGAAAGGCCGGCCCCGCCGGTCTCGGGTTTGAGCTGCAGGCACCACAGGCCGGCTGCTTTCGCCTTGCCCCGCAGCGTTTCAAGCAGCGGCAGCGCGATATTGCCATGGCCGTCATAGCAAGCCTTGTCAGCCTCGAGCGGCAGGATTTCGCGCTCGACGAAATCGGCGATCCGGCTGCGGAAGGCCTCGGTTCGGACGGAAATGTCGAAATTCATGGCGCTCACAAGGATGAAACGAAACCCGCCATCGGCTCCGATGGTCGCGCCGGTAGTGTAACTGCCGTCGTTGAATGCGAGCAACAGCAGTTCGCCGGCCGTTCCTTGCGCACGTTCAAAGCGCCGGTTCGATATGCATCGATGCCGGCGTGCTGCCGATGGCGGTCGAATTCCAGGAGTACTCAGGCTTCGTATGGCTAACGTCCGCGACAATGCTCAGATCAATTCGAGGACAGCGCAGCCATAGCCGTCCAGCGTCAACACTCGGGAGACGGGTCCTTCGCTATCGAGCAGGTTGCTGCCGAAGGGAACGCCGGTTACCGTAACGGGCGTGTCTTTGACGTTTTGCACAAACAGCAGCCGGCGTTCGTCATTCTCGCGCATCGTGACCTCGACGCCGTCCGGCAGATCCGGAACCAGAGGCTCCACATTCGCATCCACGAAAGTGCGCGTAGCGAGTTGAGCTGTCAGCTCCGGGGTTAGATAAGTGCCGACATAGAGCACACGGCCCTTGCCGACGGCGCGGGAGGTAATTGCAGGCGTTCCCGCCGCGTAGCGGTTCGACCAAACCCCTACAATTTCGACTTCCGGTTCGACTGCGAGGTTCTCATAGAAATAACCGGCATCGAACTCGTGGTTTCCGACGGTGAAACGACGGATACGGCGGCTGGATTCGGCCGGTCTGTCGGGAGGAATGACGAGCCCGCCGGAGCGCGACATGGTATTGAACAGGCCATTGGCCCCAGGTGCCGCCAGCCGCCCGAAATCCTCGACGCGAACGCCGGTCAACTTCGACAGCGACCGGCCCGGCGCTGTCTCGCGGATGACGTGGTTGTTTTCGTCGCGGGTTCCCGTGCGCGCGCCGATGATGACGGTACCGCCATTTTCGGCAAAGACTTGCAGCCGCTCGGTCCAGCTGTCCTTCCAGATCACCCAATGCGGCACGTAGAACACCTTGAGCTTCGACAGATCGTCTTCCGGGTGGATGAAGCCGCAGGCGATGCCGCGGTCATAGCAATACTGATGCAGCAAGATTGCATCATCCTGCGGACTTGGCAGGCCGATGGGGAAGGTCTTGTGGGCTTCCTGATTGTCGAAGTCCGAGCCGGCGATGCCGACATCCATCCGCACATGGGTGCCCAGGATCTTGTCTTTAAGCGCCGTCATCTCGGTGGCGAACTGCCTGGCTTCGTCATAGCGGCGGCGAGCGACATCATCATGGTCTATGATGCCCATCCAGTATATCTCGGCGCCGAAATGTGCGGGACGCCAGCGGAAGAACATGATCCCATCGGCGCCACGCGCAACCGACGACATCGCCATGCGTCGCATTTCGCCCGGCTCCGGCGTCAGCGTGCAGAAGCCCGGCTGGGCGCCAAAACCCGACTGTTGTTCCGGCACTATGTAGTTGCCGGAAAATCCCCTGCAGATGTCGAGATGCAGCGCCTGGATCTTGGCGTGATTGCCGAGGCGAAAGAACTCGTCATAGAGGAACGGATAGATGTCGTAGCCGACGAAGTCGAGATCGGTGGAGAATTGGCCGCGAAAGTCGATGTCACGCAATCCGCCGAGATTGTGGAAGATGAACCAACTGGCATTCGCTTTTCTCAGGATCTCGACCTGGTCGTGCTGGAACCGTGCTGTCGAAAAGGCGAGAAAACGGTGGTAGTCCTGGAGGTGACCGGGACCGGGAAAGGACGGGGAAAAATCCAGCGGGAAGACAATTTCGCGGAAATCGCCGTAAGCCGTCGCCCAGAAATCGCCACCCCAGGCGAAGTTCAGCCTGTCTATCGTCTGGTAGGTTTCCTGGAGGTAAGCCTGGAATTCCTTCAATGCCGACGGCGAATAGGATTCCGGCATGCTGGTGTTGAGTTCATTGTCGGTCTGCCAGCCGATGACATTTGCGTTGTCGCGGTAGTGGTCCGCCATCGCCCTGGTAATCTTGCGGCTGTAGTCGCGAAACACCGGGCTGCTGGTGTCGGCATACTGGCGCGAGCCGTGGCCCATCGACCGGCCATTTCCATCAAGCCGCAGGATTTCCGGATGTTTTGCCGTCAGCCAGCGCGGCGGGGTGGCGGTCGGCGTGCACAGGATCGTGTTGACGCCGTGACGCGCGAGGCGCTCGATTGCCCGGTCGAACAGGTCGAAATCGAAGGTGCCTTCACGCGGTTCGAAAATGTGCCAGGCGAATTCGCCGAGGCGGGCGACGTTGAAGCCGGCCTCGGCCATGCGCCGGGCGTCGTTGTCCCAGTAACTCTCGTCCACATGTTCGGGATAGTGCGGCGCGCCGACCAGAAAGCGGTCGGTCTGGATCGTGCGCCAGACCGACAGGGCGCGGCCTCTTGAAGTCTTGTTCACGAAGGATACTCCTGCAGATCAGTCGGTGATGGTGGATTTGCGGGCACTGATTGTCCGCTCATCGACAGAGGAAAAGAGATAGACGTCACGCGGCTCGACCTTGAAGCCGACGGTCGCGTCGGCAGCGACGGCACTCGCATGGCCGATCTGGACGGTGACGTTGCCGCTGCCGCTTTCGGAACTGACGCATTGCAGCGGGCCCGCGTCGGCATAGAGGATGGTCTCGCGGCCGAGATGCTCGACCAGCCGCACCCGTCCTGCAAAACTCGCTGTCCCTTCCGCGGCCAAGCTGATGCTCTCCGGCCGAATCCCCATCGTCACCCTATCGCCGACCTGTACGGATGCCGCTTCCGTCAGTTCGACAGTCAAAGGAGAAAGACCGGCGGTCGACAGCGTGGCGGCACCGCCGGAGACAGCGGCGACGGTCACTTCGAAAAAATTCATCCGGGGTGCGCCGAGGAAGCCCGCGACGAAGAGATTGGCCGGATTGCGGTAGAGTTCGAGCGGAGCGCCCACCTGCTCGACCGAGCCGCGATTGAGCACGACGATACGGCTCGCCATTGTCATCGCCTCGGTCTGGTCGTGCGTGACATAGACCATGGTGGCGCCGAGCCTGGCGTGCAGATCGGAAAGCTCGACGCGCATCTGCGTGCGCAGCGCTGCGTCGAGGTTGGACAATGGTTCGTCGAACAGGAACACGTCGGGCGAGCGGGTTATCGCACGGCCGATCGCCACTCGCTGACGCTGGCCGCCGGAAAGCTGTTTCGGCCGCTTGTCGAGCTGGTCGGTAATGCGAAGGATCTTGGCGGCTCGCAGCACGGCGGCATCGATCTCGGCCTTGGGGCGATGCGCCATGCGCAGGCCGAAACCCATGTTCTCGGCGACGGTCATATGCGGGTAAAGCGCATAGGACTGGAAGACCATGGCAATGCCGCGCTCACCCGGCTCGGTGGTGGTGACATCACGGCCGTTGATCAGAATCTTACCGGTCGAGACGGTTTCAAGCCCGGCGATGATCTTCAACAGCGTTGACTTGCCACAGCCGGACGGCCCGACGGTGACAATGAACTCGCCCTGTTCGACGCTGAGATCGATGCCGCGCAGCGCGTGGTAGCTGCCATAATTCTTTTGTATCTGCCGGAGTTCAAGACTGGTCATGGAGCCCTGCTTGCGAAATCAGTTTCGGATCGGGTGGGCGACGCCTTGAAGTCATGGTCGCTCATCCCTTGACCGCTCCCATGGTGAGGCCGGTGATGAAGTGCTTCTGCATTAGGAAGAACATGGCAACCGGCGGCAAAGCCACGACGATGGTGCCAGCCGAGATCAGGTTCCAGGCCGAGACCCATTCGCCGCGCAGGTTGGCGAGGCCGGCGGTTACCGGTTTGACGGTATCGCTGATGGTCAGCACGACCGCCCAGAAATAATCGTTCCAGATAAAGGTGAAGAGCAGGATGGCCAGCGCCGCGAGAGCCGGCCGCACCAATGGGACCACGACATGTACCAATGTCTGAAACGGCGTCGCGCCCTCGGCCCTGGCGGCCTGAAACAGTTCTCCCGGCAAGGCGGCGATGAAGTTCCGCATGAACAGTGTCGCAAACCCGGTCTGGAAAGCGATATGGAAGATGATCAGGGCCGCCATCGTGTCGTAGAGGTTGAGCCGCACCATGAGATCGCGCACCGGGATCATCATGATCTGGTGCGGCAGGAAGTTTCCGCCGACGAACAGGGCGAAGACGAGCATATTGCCGCGAAACCGGTAACGGGCGAGCACGAACCCGGCGAGCGTGCTCAAGATGAGAACGCCCATCACCGAGGGGATTGTGATCGTCAGGCTGTTGAGGAAGTAGCGGGCCATGGGCGTCTGGGTGAAGACCGCCGTGTAGTTGTCGACCAGGCCGAATTGGGTCGGCCAGCCCCACAGATTGCCGCCCATGACATCCTGTGTAGAGCGGAACGAGGTAAGGATGATGGCAAAGAGCGGCGCCAGCCAGACAATCAGGATGCCGACCACCAGCACGACATAGAGGCCACGCTGCCAAATAGCAGTCTCGGGAATCGGGCGGGGAAACATCAGCCGCCTCTTTCATCGGCGCGGATCATCCGCGTCAGGTACCAGGCGATGAAGACCGCCATGATCACGAACAGCACCGAGGCAATGGCCGCGCCATAGCCGAAGCGGTAGGAAAATATGGACTGCTCGAACATCTGATAGGCAAGCACCTCGGACGAACCGAAGGGGCCGCCGCTGGTCATCACCGAGACCATGTCGAAGGAACGCAGTGCGCCGACAACAGTGACGGCGATGGCGATAAAGGTGACCTGCGTCAGCTGCGGCAACACGATGTGGCGCAGCATGTTCCAGCCCCTGGCGCCGTCGACCCGCCCGGCGCCGATCAGGTCCTCGCTGAGATTGTTGAGGCCGGCGAGATAGAGCACCATGCAGAAGGCGATCTGCGGCCACAACGCTGCGATCACGACGGCGAAGGTGACGAAGTTTTCATCCGACAGCACTGCCGGGGCGGTCGCGCCGAAGGTGCGGAAGATCAGGGCGAGAAGTCCGAATTCCGGCGTATAGACCCAGGTGAAGACAACGCCGACGGCAACCGAAGCCAGCACCAGCGGAATGAAGAACAGCGATTTGAGCAGGCGCATGCCGCGGATTTTCTGGTTGACGAGCAGCGCGATGGCGAGGCCGAGCGGCGGCGCCAGCATGAACATCACCAACCAGATCAGATTGTTCTTCAGCGAAACATAGAACTGCGGGTCGGCGAACAGTTCGCGGTAGTTGCCGAGGCCGATCCAGACCATCGGGCTGAAGCCGTCCCATTCGTGCAGGCTGATCCACAGGCTCTCGACCGCAGATGCCAGAATGACGACGGAAAACAGCACAGCGGCTGGCAGGATCAGAAGTGTCGGTGTCAGCCACCAGCGATGGCGGCGCCAAAGCTTCGTCATTTTGGGAGACCTCATTCACGGAAAGCATCAGGGAGCAGAGTACGAACCCCGCTCCCCTCCGCTGGGAGGCGCTAGATCTTGAAGATCCGGCGACGGGTTCCCTCGAGACGCTGAAGAATGGCGTCCCGGCGCTCCGGCTTGGCCATGAATTCCTGGAAGCCGACCAGGCCGGCCTGGGCCATGTCGGGATCGGTGTCACGGTCGTAATATTGCGACGTGCCGGCCACCGTCTTCAGGCTTTCCACAGCCGCGTTGACCAGCGGGTCCTTGCTGGCCGGAAGGTCGTTGCGCGGCGGAACGTTGCCGCCGGGTTCCAGATAAGGGCCGAAATTTTCCGGCTGGTAGAAGAACGCGAGGAACTCGCGGGCACCCGCCTTGTTCTTGGCGTTGGCCGGGATGTGGACCGAATTGACCGAGAATTCTTCGTAGCGGTCGAGGGCGCCGTCAATCTTCGGGAAAGGGGCGAATGTCAGCTGCTCGAGATCCTGCTCAGGGAAAGTAGCTTTCACGAAGGCACCGAGGTTCATCATGCCGGCCTTCTTCTGGGCGAGGAAGGCGCCGGCCTCCTGCCAGCCGAACGACGTCTGATCCGGTGTGAAGAAACCCTGCTTGATCAGCTCTTCCCAGTGGTCGAAAACAGGCGTCAGCGCCGGGTCGGTGTAAGCCATCTTGCCGTTCATCAAGGCAAAGTGCTTGTCGAGACCGTTGATCCGCAGGTTCATCTGGTCGAACCATCCGGCCGCCGGCCAGAGTTCCTTGGTGCCGATGCTGACGGGAATAAGGCCGGCAGCCTTGGACTTCTGGCCGTAAGCGAGGAATTCGTCCCAGGTCGCCGGCACCGTCAGTCCGTGCTCGGCAAAGACGTCCTTGCGATAGAACATGCCCCACATCGTTCCGCCGGTCGGCAGGCCATACTGCTTGCCGTCGACAGTGACGGCACCGGTCGTGGCACCCAGCACGTCCTTGTACTTTTCCTTCTCGAACAGATCCGAAATGTCGTCGAATAGGCCGCGGGTGACGAAGGCGCGCATACGGTTTCCAGAGAACCAGAAGCAGACATCCGGCGCGCCGGCGACAAGGTAGTTGCGGATCGCGGTCTTGTGGGCCTCGTGATCCATATTGTTGATCACAACCTTGGTGCCGGACTGCTTCTCGAAGTCGGCCGCGATGCGCCGCAAGATCCGCAGGGCATCGGCATTGTTTTCGTCTGAAATGATGGTGACTTCGCTCGACTGGCTGAGTGCCGGCATCGGGAAGCCCGCGAGGGCTCCAGCGGAAATGCCCCCAGCTCCCTTCAGGAAATTGCGCCGCGTCGACGGCTTTTCAATCCACTTGAACGTCATTGTTACTCCTCCCGTGTTGTCAATTCTCTACTGGCGCACCGGCCGGCGCGGTTGTTCTTCTCAACGGCACGGCTCACCTCCCGGGCAAGGGAATATGCTTGCCCGCTCCTTCAGAGCGCGGTGACATTGCTAACCGGATTAATTTCGCTGACCCCCGGTTCGGGTGTTGAACAGTCGGGCAAACTTATGCATATGTTTTCTCGAGAGGCAATAATTAATTTACAAAATTAAGAAAGCGGATCCGTGAAGCTCAAGGGTGACCCGAGCACGACTCGGGCGATGAACCGCAGACTGATCCTCAATCTCTTGCGGCAGGAAGGAGCGCGCAGCCGGGCCGACATAGCGTCAGTTACCGGCCTTAGTCCGGCAGCGGTCACCTTCGTCGTGGCCGACCTCATCGAGGATGGCCTGCTGATCGAAGGCAAGACAGTCGTGGGCTCGGCTGGGCGCCGCCCTATCCCGGTGGATATCAACTATGCCAACGGCCTTGCCTTAGGTTTCAAGCTGATGGTCGGATCGGTCGAATGCGTGGTCACCGATCTTGCGACCAATCCGCTGGGCTCTCTGCGCGTCAAGCTCTCGGACAGCGATCCCGACCACATCATAGCGACCTTGGCCAAGGCGGTACCGGAGCTGATTTCCATTGTCGATCGGCCCGCTGCCAAGCTTGCCGGGATCGGCATTTCAATGCCTGGCGTCATAGACAACCAGAAGGCTGTGTGTATCCGCAGCAATCGCTACAACTGGGACAACGTTCCCCTTGGCCCGATGCTGGCCGAACTGGTAGACGTCCCCGTGTGGCTTGAGGACGACACCAATGCCTATGCCATTGCCCAGCAACTCTTCGGCCTGGGACGCCAGCACCGCAATATGGCTGTGCTGGCGATCGGCGTCGGAATCGGCTGCGCGCTCGTCTTCGACGGCAAACTCTATCGCGGCGCGAACGGTGCCGCCGGCAAGTTCGGCCACACCTCATATGAGGAGAACGGCCGCCTTTGCGAGTGCGGAAAGCGCGGCTGCTTGATGGCCTATTACGCCGAGCCGGCGATCCTGCGCACCTGGCGCGAAGCCACGGGGCACAACGAAACGGATAGCAAAGTCAGCCTTATGGCAGCCTTGGCAGACCGCGAACCGCGAGCCGTCGCCATTCTCGAGGAAGCGGGACATGGCATCGGCCGGCATCTCGCCAATCTTGTCAACATCACCGACCCGGAGGTCATTGTCGTCGGTGGTGAAGCCGTGTCGTTTGGCGATGCGCTGTTTGGCCCAATGCGGCTGACGCTTGGGAAAAATACCTTTCGCGCGGCACCACCAATGCTGCTGGACTGGGAGGACAATTCCTGGGCAAGAGGGGCGGCTGCACTCGTGACGCAGAAGCTCTTTGATTTCGAAACATCTGCCGGCAACGCCGCTCCGCTTTCAAAGCCGGCCCTATGGTCGGCATAGGCGAGTGAAATAGACAGCCCTGCGCCTTAGGCCGCTCGAACGCTGCGCGCTCCACGCGCCCAGGCCGGCAGCCAATCGCCATGCGCAACCAGCAAATCATCGACCAGCGACCATATCTGGTCGAGGTCGAGCTCGGCCGCCGTGTGCGGGTCCATCATCGCCGCGTGATAGATGTGCTCGCGGTTCTCGGTCATCAGCGCCTGGACCGTCAGCTCCTGGACGTTGATATTGGTGCGGATCAGCGCGGTGAGCTGCACCGGCAGGTCGCCAATGAACGTGGGTTGAATGCCGGAGGCATCGACGAGGCATGGCACCTCGGCCGCGCAATTATACGGCAATGACGTGATGCAGCCATTGTTGCGGACGTTGCCGTAGATCACCGACGGCTCGCCGGTCCAGACCGAGTTCATGATCGAAGACGCATATTCCTTCGACTGCTCCACTTCGATCTTGTCAGCCGAGCGATAGGCTTCCGCTTGCCCCTTCCAGCGTTCGATCTGCTCGATGCAGCGCTTCGGGTATTCGTCGAGCGGGATACCGAATTTCTCGATCAGATCCTCGCGCCCGTCCTTGATGAAATAGGGCGTGTATTCCGCGAAATGTTCGGAGCTCTCGGTGACGAAGTAACCGAGGCGCTTCAGCATCTCGTAGCGCACCTTGTTCGGGCAGCGCGGATTCCATCCCGGCTTCGGCGCCCGCCCTTCGCTGTAGGCGCGCAGCAGATCCGGATAGAGATTACGGTAGGAGCCGTCCGGCTGGCGATGCTCGAACTTCAGGTAGAAGGCCATGTGATTGATGCCGGCCGAGCGGTAGCGAATCTCCTCGTAGGGAATATCGAGATCATGCGCCAGTTCCATCGCCGTACCTTGCACCGAATGGCAGAGGCCGACCTGCTTGATGTCGGGGTATTTCTCCGCGATCGCCCAGGTGTTGATCGCCATCGGGTTGACATATTGCAGCATGATCGCCTGCGGGCAGACCGCGAGCATGTCCTCGCAGATCTTCCAGAGATGCGGCACGGTTCTCAAGCCTCGCATGATGCCGCCAACACCGAGCGTATCGGCGATGGTCTGGCGCAGCCCGTATTTCTTCGGAACTTCGAAATCGGTTACCGTGCAGGGCTCGTAGCCGCCGATCTGGAAGGCGACGACGACGAAATCGGCGCCCGCCAGCGCCTTGCGCTGGTCCGAATAGGTTTCGGCTTTGGCCTTTACGCCAAGCGTCGAGATCAGCTTGCCGACGACGATTGCGCTTTCCTCGAGCCGTTGCGGATTGATGTCCATCAGCGCGATCGTCGAGCCGGATAAAGCCGGACGCTGCAATATGTCGCCGACGATGTTCCTCATGAACACCGTCGAGCCAGCTCCGATGAAAGCGACCTTGGGATTTCTTGCCACAACAACCTCCGGCATAAGCAATTAGGCTACCTCGAAAGCGGCTTTGACCAGCCGTTCGGTGTAAGCGGTCTTGGGATGGGACAGGACTTCGTCGACCGGCCCCTCTTCGACGATCTTGCCGTGCTGCATGACGATGACGCGGTGGCACAGCGCCCGCACGACCTTGAGGTCGTGCGAGATGAAGATGTAGCTCAGGCCCCGTTCGCGCTGCAGCTTGCGCAGCAATTCGATGATCTGCGCCTGGACCGAGAGATCCAGCGCCGATGTTGGCTCGTCGAGTACGATGAATTCCGGTTCGAGCGCGACGGCGCGGGCAATCGCAATACGCTGGCGCTGGCCGCCGGAAAACTCGTGCGGGAAGCGCGAGAGGATATCGCCGGGCATGCCGGCGCTGATCAGCGCCTCGCGCACGCGCTCGATCCGATCGTTCCTGGTGGCGCCCATGCGGTTGACGACCAGCCCTTCCTCGATGATCTGGCCGATCGTCATGCGCGGGTTGAGCGACGAGAACGGATCCTGGAAGACGACCTGCATGCGCGACCGCAACGGCCGCATCTGCGCGCGCGAACAGCCATGGATCGGCTGGCCATCGAAATAGATCTCGCCGCTGTCCGTGGTGTTGAGCCTGAGCAACGCCTCGCCGAAGGTGGTCTTGCCCGATCCGGATTCGCCAACGAGACCCAGCGTCTCGTGCCGTCGAAGGGTCAGGCTGAGGCTGTCGACGGCAACGAGTTCGCGCAGGTCCGGCCTCATGAACGTGCCATGCCGTAGCATGAAGGAGACGCGCACATTCCTAGCTTCAAGAATAACGTCGGCGCTTTCCGGCAACGGATTGGCCTGGCCGCGCGGCTCGGAGGCAAGCAGGTGACAGGTGTAGGGATGCTGCGGATTGGCGAACAGCTTCTCCGTCACATTGTGCTCGCGCATCTCCCCATGCTGCATGACGTAGACATAGTCGGAGAACTGCCGCACCACGGTCAGGTCGTGCGTGATCAGGATCACCGCCATGCGCAGTTTCTTCTGCAGGTTTCGGATGAGATTGAGGATCTGCGCCTGAACCGTGACGTCGAGCGCCGTCGTCGGCTCATCGGCGATCAGCACATCGGGATCGTTGGCCAGCGCCATGGCGATCATCACACGCTGGCGTTGGCCGCCGGAAAGCTGGTGCGGGTATTGTTTCAGCCGCGCCTGGGGCTCAGGAATCTGTACCTGCTGCAGCAGCTCGAGCGCTCTTGCTTCGGCCTGCCTGCGGCTCATCTTGCGATGCACCCGTATCGCCTCGACGATCTGGCTTCCGATCGTGTAGATCGGGTTAAGCGAACTCATCGGCTCCTGAAAGATCATCGAGATGCGGTCGCCGCGCAGTTTGCGCCGCGCACGCTCGGAAAATTTCAGGATGTTGGCCCCGTTGTATTCGACAGTCGATTTCGGCGACACGACTGCGCGCTTCGACAACAGTCCCATGACGGTGCGCGCCGTCACCGACTTGCCCGATCCCGACTCGCCGACAATGGCGATCGTCTCGCCGCGATAGAGCTGGAAGGAGATGTCCTTGACGGCTTCGATCATGCCGTGTTCGACCTTGAAATCGACGGCGATGTTGCGGGCATCAATGACCGGGTTTTCCGAACGGCCGTCATGGTCGAGCCGGACAGGCGGTGCGAAGGATTTGACGAGCGCGTGTTGCATCATCTCATGCTCAATAAGGATCGACCGCATCGCGCAGTCCATCGCCAAGCGCGTTGAACGCGAAGACGGTGACAAGCACGAAGCCGACCGGTGAGAGGATCCAGGGATAGGTGCCGATGACCGAATACGTCGCGGTGTCTTGCAGCATCAGGCCCCAGGAGATCAGCGGCGGCTTCACCGCGAAGCCGAGAAAACCGAGGAAGGATTCGAGCAGAACCACGCTGGGGATTGCCAACGTGACCGCAACGATCACGTGGCTCATCACGTTTGGAAAAATGTGTTGCATGATGATGCGGCTATCTGTGGCGCCGACCGCCATCGCCGCACGAACGTAATCAATCCGCGCCAGTGCCAGGGTCTTGCCGCGCACTTCGCGCGACATCTGCGCCCAGCCGAGTGCCGACATGACAACGATCACGAAGGCCAGGAAGACATTCGTCGGCGCCGTCACCGGAACCAGCGAGGTCAGCGCCAGATAAAGCGGCAATTGCGGAAACGCGAGCACCAGTTCGACGAAGCGCTGGACCCAGACGTCGAATGTGCCGCCGAAATAGCCCGACACCATGCCGACCGTCGTGCCGATCACGGTGACGATGAAGACCACGGTCAATGCGATCATCAACGAGATGCGCGAACCATAGATCGCACGAGCCAGCACATCGCGACCGAATTTGTCGGTGCCAAAGAAGTGCACCGGCTGGCCGTCGGTCGAGCCGAAGAAGTGCCGGTTCGCGGGAAGCAGGCCGAGCAGTCTGTACTCCGCTCCCTTGACGAAGAAGCCGAGCAGCCGCGGATGGTCGTAGTCCGGCCCGACGACGGGTTGGAAGGTGACCGGGTCGAGGTCTTCCGAATCCGCCAGGGCATAGACGCGTGGCTGGAAGACGAAGTTGCCGTCCTTGTCATGGAAGCTCATCATCTGCGGCGGGGCGAAGCCGACATCGGTCACCTTGGGATCCATCGGTGCGAAGAAGTCGGCAAACACCGCCAGCAGCACCAGAAACGCGACCAGGATGAGCCCGGCCATGCCGGTCCAGGACCGTTTCAGGCGGCGCCAGACGAGTGCGATGTAACTCTCATTGCCGCGCGGCTTGATCTTGGCCGGTTCCTCGGCAAGTGGCGGCAGCGAGGGCTCGAAAGCAAGCATCTCAGGACCCTGCATATTGGCGCACACGCGGATCGAGCATGACGAGCAGCATGTCGGCGATGATGTTGCCGACGATCAGCGTCGCCGACAGCACCATCATGAATGTCGCCGTGACATAGACGTCGCCGACCGCCATCGAGCCAACGATCGCCGGGCCGACGGTCGGCAGGGCAAAGATGATCGCGGTCTCGATCTCGCCGGTCAGCATATAGGGCAGCACGACGCCCTGATACATGACCAGCGGATGCAGCGCATTGGGCACCGCATGGCGCATCACGACCGCACCGCCGCTAAGGCCCTTGGCGCGAGCGGTTTCGACATATTGCGCGTTCAGCGTGTCGAGCAGATTGCCGCGCATCACCCGCATGTTGTAGGCGAGCCCGCCGAAGGTGGCGATGGCGACAACCGGCCAGACATGCCGGACGAGATCGACGAACTTCGCCCAGGACCACGGCGCCCCGCCAAATTGCGGCGAAAAGAAGCTGCCGATCTCGGAAACGTTGAACTGGAAGACCAGCAGATAGACGATGATCAGCGCCATCAGGAAGCGCGGCACCGTCATGCCGAGGAAGGAAATCGCTGACAGCGTACTGTCGATCCAGCTGTACTGCCTGGTCGCCGCCCATATGCCGAAGGTGATACCGAGGACCGAGGCCAGCAGATGGCACACCAGCGCCAGCAGCAGCGTGCGCGGCAGCCGCTCGCCCACCACATCGGCCACCGGCTTGTTGTAATAGAGGCTGTAGCCGAAATCGCCGCGGGTGATGATGCCGCCGATCCAGTTGAAATACTGGACGGGCAGCGGCTTATCGAGACCGTGTTCTATCCGATAGGCCTTGGCCTGCGCGTCGGCCTCGGCGAATGAGGCCCCGCCCTGATTGATCAACTGCGAGCGGATGTAGTCGGCATAGTCGCCCGGCGGCGCCTGGATGATGGCGAAGGTGACCAGGCTCAGAATGGCGAGGACCGGGATCGCCGACGCTATGCGCGTGAGCAGGAATCGCAACATCGGTCGGTCCGCTTCCTTGTCTGGCCGGTCGCTCTCTTTGAGCGTACGGAGGTTTGCTTTGTCCGGCCGCGCCAACTGGCGCGGCCGGAGTTCTCAGTCAGGGGAGGTAAACCTAGTTCATCGGGCCCTTGTCTCCGGGCTTGCCGGGAAGCTCTTCGGGGAACAGCTCGTACTTGGCCTGCTTGTCGGCAGCGACAAAGACCCGCTCGCGGACGATCGAATCCTCGGCCCAGTTGAACATGAAGATCGGCGTGCCCTGCGGGATGTTGGAGAAGCGTTTGTTGATGATCAGCGCGCCGGGATATTCCGTCAGGCCGACATTGTAGACGTGCTCGGTCGAGATCTTCTGGAACTTTCTCATCAGGCTGGCGCGCTCGTCATTGTCCGCGGACGAGACAAACTTGTTGACGATGTCGACGAGGTCCTTCTCGAAAGGCATCATATCGACCTCGCCGTTTTCCGGCGCACGATGGTCCCAGCTGGTTCGTGGACCGACCGGGGCCAGCTGATCGGTATTCTGGACGACGGAAGTCAGCTCCTGATCGTTGCGCCGTACCAGCCAGTCGAAGCGGCCGGAGTATTGCGAGGCATCGCGCTGGGTGCCGTTGAGTCCGTTCAGCACGATCCGCAGCCCTAGCTTTTCCATCTGGGCGACGACACCTTCGGCAAGGCTCTTGTCGGTGGTGTAGTCGTTGTTGACGAGCATCACGATCTCGACATTCTTGCCGCCGGCGGTACCTGCAGGAAAATTGACGAAGCCGTCGCCATCCGTGTCCTTCAGGCCTGCCTTGGCGAGTTCCGCCTTAGCGCCTTCGAGATCGAAGGGGTAGTAGACCGTCGACTTCCGGTCGTAGAAGCTCGTGCCCGAGGATAAGCCGCCCGGATAGATGGCAGTGAACGGACCCTTGACCAGCGAGTCGCCGAGCGCCTTGCGGTTGAGCGCCATGGTGACGCCTTTGCGGAAGTCCTCGTTGCGGTTCAGCTCGCGTATCGCCTGTCCGCGCTCGTCGGGGTTGCCCCAGCCATTGGCTGAGAAATTCATGCGCAGATTATAGCCGATCAGCCGCGCGCCGAACGCAAGCCGTGCCGGTGCGTCTTTTTGCGCCGCGCGCTTCAGCGAGGCGACGAAGTTCTCTGGCTGCTCCAGATTGGAGAAGTCGCCCGCCCCCGATACCGCCTGAACGTCGCGGTCGGCCCAGGTCGACAATTTGTAGTGCAGTTCATTGAGATACGGCAGCTGGTTGCCCTTCTCGTCGACCTTCCAATAGTACGGATTGCGACGCATGACGATGATGTCGTCGGGGCGGTATGCCACCGGCACCCAGGCACCCATCACCGGCATGTTCATATATTCCGGCGGGAACGCGTTCTTGAACTGCTCGTAGGTGTTCTTCGAATATTTCGGATGCTGCGGCTTGAGGATATGCGACGGGCCCGGACAAAAGGTGCCGTAAGCCATGGCGTAAAGGTATTGTTTCGGAAAGGCGTCCTTGAACGTCCACTCGACGGTGTAGTCGTCGATTTTCTTCAACGTCGTGCCGACGCCGAAGGTCTCCTGCGTCGCGCCGTTCAGCGGCGACACATTGGGGTCGATCACCTCGTCGTCCCAGTAGAACATCACATCGTCGGCGTTGAACGGAACGCCGTCCGACCATTTGGCGCCTTCGACCAGATGCATCGTCAGCGTGTGGCCGTCCTTCGACCAGTCCCAGCTCTTGGCGAGGTTCGGCAGCGGCTCCGTGTCCTTGGCCTCGACCTGGAACAGCGGCGCGGTGCGCGTCAGGCATTCGGAAAGGCCGATGTCGATACCGCCCCAGCCTTGCGTCTGGCCGGCGCCGTAGTTCCAGCCCTCCGGCCGGCCGCCGATGACATGACGCATCGTATCACCGTAGACACCGACGCCGTCCGGCATATTGCCGGTCTTGAAGACCAGCGGCTCCTTCGGCAGCCGGTCCTTGACCGGCGGCAGCTTGCCTGCCTTGACGTATTTGTCGGTGACCCAATCGGGTTCGTGGTATTCCGGAAGTGCCTTGAACTCCAGGATGGAGTCGCGCGCGACGTATTTGATCTTTCCCTCGGCGGGAAATTGCGCAGGCACCGGCGGCACGGTCGGCTCGGATGCATACGCGTTCAGCGCCGAGGCCGAGACGCTAAGCGCCAGCCCGGCGAGAATGCCAATGTTTCGAAAATTCCTCATCGTCTCTCCTCCCTGTTGTTCAGGAGCGCGTTGACGCCGCTCCATTTCTCCTCGAACGAATGTACAGACGGGTGCGGAAAATCCTCCCGAAAGCTTGCCGCGATCCGTTCTGGCGAAATTCAGACGGCCTGCTTGAGAGCCGTTTTTTCCGCACGCAATTCCTCGATCGAACGGACGTCGCGCCTTGCCGCACCGGCCCATTCGCGGGTCTTGATCCTGGATTTCGAAAGCCGTTCCTTCGCGGCCGGCACCGCATCGGCATATTGCGGCAGCCAGCGAGCCTGGGCGACGACCATTTCGTCCACCATTTGCCAAACCTCTTCCGGCGTCGAAACCGCGCCGACCAGCGGGTCGTGCAGGACCGCGAGCTTCAGCAGGTCGACATCGCCGGAGATCGCCGCATGAACCGACATGCGCTGGACGTTGATCGAGGAAATGCAAGTGGCGGCGCAGGCCTCCGGCAGCGTGATGCCGGAGGCCATGTTGATACCGAAGCGGTCGACGAAGCCGGGCGACTCGATGATCGCGTCCTGCGGCAGGTTGGTGATGATGCCGTTGTTCTTGACGTTGAAATGGCCGCGGTAAACGCGGTTCGTCTCCAGCGCCTCGAGAATGTGGCTGGCATGCTCGTTGGAGCGCTTGGCGGGGTCTATCGGCCTGGCGGCGGATTCCAGAAATTGCGGGAACTCCGTTTCGAACCAGTTGCGTGTTTCGGTCGAATAACGAAGGTAGCCGCCGGTCTCGCCGTGAATCCAGTCGGACATGTCGATCCAGCGGGTGATTTCGTCCGGCCGCTTGCGATACCAGGGCAGGTATTCGGAAAGATGGCCGTTGCTTTCGGTCGAATAGACGCCGAAGCGCTTCAGGACATCGATGCGCAGCTTTTCCTGCTGCGAATAGACCGGATGCGCCTCGAAGGCGGCAACCAGCTCGTCCTTACCGATCTTGCGGCCGTTGAGACGCAGGTCGATGAACCAGGTCTGGTGATTGATGCCGGAGCAGACGTAGTCGAGATCGGTGCGCGACTTGGCGCCGAGCACTTCGGCGATCTGGTCGGCGCCATGCTGGACGCCGTGGCAGAGGCCGACGGTATCGACCCTGCCATATTCGATCGCCGCCCAGGTGTTCATGGCCATCGGATTGGCGTAGTTCAGGAATTTCGCCCCAGGCTCGGCGACTTCGAGGATATCCTTGCAGAAATCGAGGATCACCGGAATGTTGCGCTGGCCATAGAGGATGCCGCCGGCGCAGATCGTGTCGCCGACGCACTGGTCGATGCCATACTTCAAGGGAATGCGGATGTCGTCCGCATAGGCTTCGAGACCGCCGACGCGAACGCAGCTGATGATGTAGCGTGCGCCCTCGAGGGCAGCACGGCGGTCTGTCGTTGCCGTAACCTTGGTCGGCAGCCTGTTGAATTCGACGACCCTGTCGAGGATCGACTTGATCATCTGGAGGTTGCGCTCGCTGAGATCGGTCAATGCGAATTCGACATCCCTGAATTCAGGAACGCACAAAATGTCGGTGAAGAGCTTCTTGGTGAACCCGACGCTTCCCGCACCGATGATAGCGATCTTGAAACTCATCAGCCTCACCTCGACCTGATCGAACGCTAGGGCAAAGGCGGCGAAAAGAGGCTGGCCCGCCTGCGACGCTATGCAGGCTGGAATCCAGCACTTCCTCCCATCCGCTCTTTGACCGCGGTTTCTTTTGCTTTTCTCGAGGGATTATGCGCCTTATTCGGCACGCGACCAGAGAAGGATTATGCTTTTAGGGGTAATTTTGTGCTGCGGAACTTGATCGACATCGGGCCGGCGGGCAGGACGGTATCGCTGCCGCGCGGGCGCCAGCGCCTACACACCATGCCGACAAGCACCGGCTATGAAGTGCGCGAGAACGAGGTCTACGACTGGGATGGGCGCAAGCGCGGCCTGACGCCGTTTACCGTGCTCCAGCATACGATCAGCGGCACCGGCCGATTGCGCTACGAGAACCGGAACTACCGCCTGCAAAAGGGCGACACTTTGCTGGTTCTCGTGCCGCACAACCACCGTTACTGGCTGGCCAAGGGCGAACGCTGGGAGTTCTTCTGGATATCGATGAACGGCGAGGAGGCACTGCGCATCCACAAGTCGATCCTTGCCGCCGTCGGTCCGGTGCTGCGGCTGCAGCCCTCGACGATCGATCATCTGGCTGATTGCAGTGTGCGCCTGATCACGGGCGCGGTCTCGCCGGGAGCCGCCTCGGCCGTCGCCTATGAAGCAGCCATGGCGCTCTACGACGATGTCTTCGGCTCGCATGCCGTCACCGACGACAAGAGCGCCATGCAGCCGGTCATCGATCACATCAGGGCCAATCTCGACAGGCCGCTCCGCGTTGCCGATCTCGCTGAGATCAGCGGCCTGAGCCGCGCGCATTTCTCGCGCTGCTTCGCCGAGAGCGAGGGACTTCCGCCCGCCGAATTCGTGCTGCAGCAGCGACTGCAGCTCGCGGCGAAGTTGCTGACGAAGGCCGATTTCCTGCCGGTCAAGGAAGTCGCCATCATGTGCGGCTTCGAGGATGCCAATTATTTTTCGAAGGTCTTCCGCCGCCTCTACGGCATCAACCCGACGCAGTTCCGCACCAACGGGATGTATGCCAGCCTGGGAACCGCCCGATAGCCCGATAGATTGGCACCGCGCTTGGCATCGGATGCGGGAACGCTTTTGCTTCCCCTCGGTTTAGGACAAGAGAGCCTGCTCGCCGCTGCGGCACCCCCGCTCTGGCGGAGATCAGGCCACAGATGTCAGGGAGTGATCGATGAACAACCCCGATCCGAACAACCCGAATCCACTGCCGGACAATCCCAATCCGGAGCCGGCCCGGCCGCCTGCCCCGCCGGAGACTCCGCCGGGAGAACCTCCAGGCGTACCCCCGCCCTCGCCGGATCCAATTCCGACGCCGGACCAGGAGCCGATCGGAGTTCCTCCCGGCACGCCTTCCGAAATTCCTTCGGAACCGACCTTTCCCGGGCCGACCGCCTGAAGGGCAGTCGGGTGGAGGATGGCAAGGGTGATTTCGGCGAAGCGCTCGAAACGGGTCTTGCCATGGAACGTTTTGCGCTGGCGCTCATTCACCCTTTCATCCTGGAAACCGGCGGCGGGCCCTGCAACCAAGGGAGGTTAAAATGAAAGTTGGCAACTGCATGACAAAGGACGTCGAGATCGCCAGTCCGCAGCAAACCCTGCGCGATGCGGCTGAAATGATGGGTCGCCTCGACGCCGGCGCAATGCCGGTGGGCGAGAACGATCGGCTTGTCGGCATGGTAACCGATCGCGACATCGCAATCCGCGGCGTCGCCCAAGGCAAGACACCTGACGCCAAGGTACGGGAAGTGATGAGCACCGAGGTCAGGTATTGCTTCGAAGACGAAGACGCAGAGGATGTTCTGCGTAACATGGCTGACCTGAAAGTGCGCCGCTTGCCGGTGCTGAACCGCGACAAGCGCCTGGTCGGCATCGTTTCGCTGGGCGACCTCGCCACCAACAGCGAGACGGCGACAGCAGGTGAAGCGCTGAGCGGCATCTCGCAACCCGGCGGCGAGCATTCGCAAACGATACACTGACGGCGCACCACCGGCCGGCCTTTGCTACGACCGAACCGCCGGCTGGATAGACGCCGGCCTGCCGGCGAAACTGTTCAGAGCGAACTGGACTGCAACCCGACGAGGAGCAAGCCATGATTACGATGAAGGCCGTCCGTATCCACGATTTTGGTGGACCGGAGGTTCTTTCGCTGGACGCGGTTCCGTTGCCTCAGCCGCATGACGACGAGGTCACGCTCAAGGTCTACGCGGCAAGCGTCAATCCCGTCGACTACAAGGTTCGCGAGGGCTCTTCGGGCGCGGATCTGCCCGTCACGCTCGGCCGCGACGTATCCGGCGTGGTGGAACTGTGCGGCACGCGGGCCCATACGCTGAAGAAGGGCGATCCGCTATATGCCATGCTCGGCAACGACCGCGGCGGCAACGCCGAATATGTCGTCGTGAAGGCAACGGAGGCGGCGGCGAAGCCGCAACGCTTAAGCCACGCCGAAGCCGCCGCCGTGCCACTTGCGGGCCTTACCGCGTGGCAAGGCCTTTTCGATCACGGCGGCCTCAAATCCGGGCAGCGGGTCCTTATCCATGGCGGCGCCGGCGGCGTCGGTCATCTGGCGGTGCAGTTCGCAAAGGCCGCGGGCGCGTTTGTCGCGACGACTGTGTCCGCGCAGGATTTCGATTTCGTCCGCGCGCTTGGCGCCGACCAGGCGGTCGATTACAAGAACCAGCGCTTCGAGGAGCTTGTCGAGGACGTCGACCTCGTCTTCGACCTGGTAGCGGGTGAAACACAGGACCGCTCGTGGGACGTGCTCAAGCCCGGCGGGACGCTCGTCTCAACGCTTTCCGAACCGTCGGCGGAGAAGGCCCGCCTGCATCGGGCTCGCGGCGTTTCCTATTTGACCAAGCCGAACGCGGCGCAGCTTGCCGAGATCAGCCGCCTCATCGACGCCGGGAAGGTCAGGCCATTCGTGCAGGCAATCTATCCTCTTGAGGAAGTCGCCAGGGCCGAGGAACAGCTCGAGAAGCAGCACACGCGCGGCAAGATTGTGCTTCAGGTAGCTGCCTGAGCACTCGCCGAACAACAGGCCGCGGGCCAGTTTGCGGAGTGCTCGGACACAGGCCGTTTTCTGCTGTCCAGAAGCCCGGCGGCCGAGAGTTTGACACAGGCCGGCCCGCCGGGCCTGGCCGGCTTAGGCAGGTGCCGGCTAAAGCAGCATGCGCCGGGTTTGCCGGGATGCGCAAATCAAACAAATCAAGGAGATGCAACGGATCGTGAGGCACGTCGCGACGACACCGTCGCACGGCTGCGATCAGTTAACTGCGAAGCGAAGGACATAGCGTTTACCGACAGGCGGGCCAGGTTCCTACCGGCCGCAAGCCGCAAAAACCGCTTCAAACTGTCGGAAACCGGCGATAGGTTCGAACCATGTCTCAACCCGCCAATATCTCGCGCGAAACGGCAGTCTCGCCGTGGCGCCACAACTGGTCAGGAGCGTATGATGGCAGACGAATGCAGGCACGCCGGGGACATTCGCGGCGTGACACCGAGCGCGCTCGGCTGCGAGGAATGCCTGAAGAGCGGTTCGCAGTGGGTGCATCTGCGGCTCTGCCGCACATGCGGCCATGTCGGCTGCTGCGACGACTCGCCCAACCGTCATGCCACCAAGCATTTTCGGGCAACCGGCCATCCTGTCATCGAAGGCTACGATCCGCCGGAAGGTTGGGGATGGTGCTACATCGACGAAATCTTCCTCGACCTCGGCGACCGCACCACGCCGCAAAACGGTCCGATACCGCGCTTCATTTGAGCTTTTTGCGAGCGGGCCGTTTCCGTGAAACGATGAACCGTTCTAAAGCATGTCGCGCAAAAGTGTGCAGCGGTTTTGCGATAACGACATGTATAAAACAAGAATCTAAAGCGCGTTGCATGAGGCCGATCGAACGCGACGCGCTTTAGTCCAAGGCTGCTTCGGCTTGAGCGGGCGCATCGCGTCCCTCTGGTGGTGCCGATGACCGCTCGCGCATATGCCTGACCGTCTGGAGGACACGATCGGCAAGAAATGCCAGTGCGCCCTGTGCCGTGCGCGTCCCGATGACGGATTCCAGCGTAACCGCCTGCGTTGAGAATTTGTGTTTGAACGACTCTGCGCCACAGAGGAAATCGACCGTGCTCAAACCGTGATCTATCGACCACTGCACGTAATCCATCAACAGGATCACACCCGGCGACGCCCGGCCGAAATCCGGATCGAACGTCGTCACGAAGGCCATCATCACGTCGTGCTGGACGAAATTGATCGACACCGCGACCATCACGCCATTGCATTCGAGGACGAAGATATGCAGCACGCCGGCGCGCGCCAACGCACCGACGAGCGCGGCGAGTACCGGGACGCCCTCTTCGAACAGGTCTGACTCACGCATGCGCTCGGTCAGCCATTTCCGCTTCAAGGCCGCGAGGCGCTCCAGTACCGGTTGCAGCGGCTCGTCGGGGGCAAGCAGGCGAAATCTCACCTCTCCGGTTTCTTCCAGCGCTTTGATGCCGCGCCGATAGTTCTGGCGCGTCTTTTTCGACTGGCCCGCGAACCATGCCGCTCCGCTTTCCCATTGTCCGGCAACGCGATAGCTGACTTCCGTTCGGTGAAACGGACGAAGCCTGATGCCGCCGGAAGCTCCCGGCGTGAAAATTTTGCGGGCCGCCGCATCCGGCGAGAGACGACTGATCAAGGCAAGGTCGAAGCCGCCGGCATCGCAGAGTTGGGTCCATAGCTCCTGCAGCGCCGATAACGAGCATTCCGGAGCAACGAGAATATCCCCATAGTCGGTATAGCTGCCGGCCGCCCATTCGAGAAACCGCAGCCCCCTGCGCCTGCCGATCGCCAGCGGAACGACAGCAACGAGTCTCTCGCCCTTCCAGACCAGGCCGATCCGCAACGCGCGCTGGTCACGGCGTTGTACGGTACTCCACCATGCCGAAATCCAGGCATGGCTTTGAAAGATCAGCCCGTCGGTACGATGCCAAAGCTCCATCCAAGCGGCTTCGATCGCAGCCAGGCGATCCGCCGAACGGACGATTTCCAGGCGCTCCGCGCTTAGGACGTCGATGGAAACAGCGGTGTTCATGAAGGAGAACTGTCCTGTGGCTGCGCGACCACATTGGGCCGTCTGTGAAACAGTCGCATGACATGCCTTGCCATCTTCTTGAGCGGCAGGATGTAGAGCCCAAAGAGCGACTGGTAATCGCGCACATCGCGATCGACCAGGCCAAATTTCAGGTCTTCATCCGGCTCCGGGACAAATTGCGTTCCGAACAGACGATCCCAGAACGAAAAAAGCAGGCCGAAATTCTTGTCATAATGACGAGGGTCGATGCTGTGATGCACCTGGTGCCAGTGCGGACACAGGATGATGTTGTTCAACGGGCCGAACGATATCTTGAGATGCGTGTGACGAACAAAGTCCATCATCAGGATGTTACGGATGACGTAGACGTTGATGCCGAAGATAGCGACCTCTACCGGATCGAGTGCGATCAGGCTCCAGATCCCGAAGCAGATGCCCGGGATGACGCCATCCCACATACGGTTCATCAGATCGTCCAGCGGATGAACCCGGTCCTTGGTGATCCCCACCATCACCTCGGCCGAATGATGTACCTTGTGCAATTCCCACAGGAACGGGAAACGGTGCTGGGCGACGTGGTAGAGGTAGTATGAAATATCATAGGCGACCAGCATGGTTGCGGTGAAGATGACGATCGTCACCGGTCCCGCCGGGCCGCCGGGAAGCGGCGCGTGGATGTTAAGGAGCCAGCCAATTGCCTCGCGTGTGCCATAGCCCACCGCGACGACGAAGGTGACGCCGGCAGGAATAAGCAGGAAAGGCATCATCGCCCGTTTCGTGATCCAGAACATGGCGTCGGCTCGCGCCGACGGGTGCAGGATGACTTCCTGTGGGAAGGCGAAGTCGAAAAAGTCCCTGAGGGACTTATGTTCGGCAGTTCGCCAGTAGGCGATCACCGCGCTGCCCAGTGCGGTGAGGAGAAGCAGGCCGAGCGTGGTCAGATTGACGTTCGAAAGCTTTTCCACAATCGCTCTGGCAAATTCGGAAAACATTGATGCAGCGGCTCCTGGTCGTAAGAAGGCAGTCTGGGGGTCGTAAGAAGGCGATCTGGCGAATAGCAAAGCACAAAATTCCCGCCAAACTCGCTACGCCGCCTGCAACCAGTGGCTGTTGCGGGGCGCAGCGGGCAAAGCAGGCTGGATGGTGCGAGACTAGCAGATCAACGGTAACGAAACCGCTAAATGTCCAAACGTAATTAATGTCGAATACGGCTGGAACTCGCCCGGCAACTCTACGTTGGCACCGGCTTTTGCTGTTGCGGCGGGTGAATTGGGGCAAGATGGATATCGATCCCGGCTTCGCCCACTTCACCGTGCCAGGCGATGCGTTCGGCTTGCTGCCTGGTGCCAAAACGCAGTGAAACCCAACCGCCTTGGCCCGGCATGTCACCGCCGGCGCCGATATCGAGCACAGCATCAGGAAAGCGGATGGCCAACAGTACCTCGTCGCCGCGCAATACTGCGACCGTATCTTCGTGCCGGTCGGCATGGAGGCCGGGGGCCAGTTGGAAGACGATCTCGGACTGGCGCCTGCCGCCGAGCAGTTGGTCGGTGATGAGGATGCCATCGGCCTGGCGCGCCAAAGTGCGCTGATGCACGACGCCGAAGCGGCTTCTATAGCCGTCATGCCGGGCGCTCAGCCTCCAGTGCGTCCCCGGCTCGCTCTCCACCAGCGCTGCGACTGCCTTGTGCGACCAGTTGAAATTTCCAGCGATGGTGCTTTGGCTCTTGCCCTCGATGTTCAGCGTGTTGTGCGCCGGTGTGGAGCGGAACCAGTCGCGCCATGCGCCTCCCGAACCGTAGAGCCAGGTGCCGGGATCGACCAGCACCGGCTCATCGTCGATGCACAGGGTGAGCGACAGCGCGTCGGCATGGCCGTGCGCCGCTATCGAGAGATAGCCGAGCGGTCCATGGTCGAACGTTAGTTCGACATTGCGGCCATTCATTGCTCCGCGCCAGACGGAGAGCCCGCCTTGCGTGAATGTCTGCAAGCCATGCACCGCGGGCGCCGGGCCTGACGGCGCACCAAAGAAAAGCGAACGAAAATCGTCAGGCTCCGGCGCGTTGCCCGGCGTCCCCAGTAAGCCGTGGATGGCGGCCGCGACGGATCGGATATAGTTCGGCTCGTCGCCCAGCTTCAGCACATGGCCCTCATCGTCGTCGCCGAAGCGGGCGGCTTTCTGTGGCAGCCAGCCGACGAAATTGGCGAAGGCGCCCAGACGCGCTTCGACGGCCGAGGGAAACGGCGTTCCCGCCTGGCGCGCCGCGGCGGCGCACAGCAAGATGAGTTCGGCGCTGAAGGCTGCATAGGTCGGCGTTTGCTCGGCACCGGCGCCGTCGGCAAGAATCTGCTTGTGCGTCTCACTTAAGAGGGCGCTGCGGGCAATTTCGGATTCGGCCCCGAGCGCCAGGCCAACCAGATATTCGCCAGCCAACTCTGCGACGAGATGGTTGTTGGCGGAGGAATATCGCGACGGAAACCGCGGCAGCCAATAGGCGCTTGCCGCGAGTATCTCACCGGCTTTCCGCAGCGTCGCCGGGTCAAGCCGGTCACCGATAAGGTCCAGGGTGACGATCAGGCTGATGGCTCGCAGCGCTACTTCGATGCCGGAAGCCCAGCCAATGCCTCGGAACGGCGGATTGGCGGAATGCCAACTGCAGATTGCCGCCTCAATGGCACTCCGGGATCGATTGTCCTCGCTGAGGAGCAGGTGTGCAGCCAGTACTGGCAATTGCTGCAGCCGGTTGACCTCCCAGACATATTTTATATCGCCAAGGTCGCCGCCATCGCGAAAATCGATATCGAAAGTATGAGCCTCGGCGCCAGGCCAAAGCCTGCCGGTTACCGGATCAAGACGCCAAAGCTCAGCAGGAAACAAACGATCGGGCTCACGCTTTGGCCATGTCCGCCCGAGTGCCGAAAACCGGCCATGAAGCATCTCTTGCGCGGCCGCCGCTATGGCCTGCCGTTGAGCGTCGGTCGCTGCCAGCGCAGCATGGCGAAATCCGGGCAGCACTGGGTGCAACTGCGGCGATGGATAGCGTTCCCACCCATCATCGCGGCGGCGCGACGCGATCCTTCGACGTTGCTCGCCCAGCCGGTGCAACACCTCGGCCGGTCCCATGCTGCGCAATCGGTTGATGTACCAGCCGATTCTCATGCACGCCCCGTCAACGTTTCGGTCCTTGTATACCATGCCGTCGAAAAGCTGCGGGCCGGCAATCTTCTTTCCCGTTCGTTGCGGTTAATATCTCCCGCGAGCATGCGGAGGGAGCGATGCGAAAAGCGGTGTATTTTGTTGCCTGGGTGCTCGCCTTGCTTGTGGCGGCCGAGGCAGAGCCCATCCCTCTCAAGCGCGGCGTTGGCGTGCATCAGTGGCTCAACTGGTCGCCGGTGGCGAAAGACGGAACCTACGTTTGGCCGCCCTATCGCAGCGAAAAGGAGTGGCTTGCGGAAAGCAGGCCGCTCACCGACTGGCCGGCCGGGGAGGTGTTTGCCCACATCCGATCGATGGGCTTCGACTTCGTCCGGCTGAGCGTCGATCCCGGCCCGCTGCTTGCCAGCGGGGACGCCAGGCGGCAGCAGGCGCTGGACATTCTTGCCGCCGCCGTCGAGCGGATCACGTCGACCGGCCTCAAGGTGGTTTTCGACCTGCATGGCGTCACTCAGGTTACCGACTACAGCATGGAGATGATCTATGGTGGCGCCGACAGCAAGGGCGTTGCCCGCTATCGTCAAATGGTTGTGGCGGTCGCCGCCATGCTGGTCAAGATAGGCACCGACAAAGTCGCCCTCGAACCTTACAACGAGCCCGCATACTACCCTTGCGATGCGAGCGGCAGCGATCACTGGCAGCGGATCATGGCAGGGACCGTCCACGACATTCGAGCGGTCAGCAGCGAACTTACCATCGTTGCAACCGGCGCCTGCGGCGGCAGCATTGCCGGATTGGTCAACCTCAGCCCCGGCTTTGATGACCCAAACCTCTATTACAGCTTCCATATGTATGAGCCGCACAGCTTCACCCACCAGCGGCCCGATGACACGATCAGCTTTGCTTCGGGACTTCCCTGGCCGGCCGACAGCAGTACACCCGAAGTGGTGACCGAAACCCTTAGAGCGCGGATGGACGCTGCCGGCTTGAGCAGGGTCGAGCAGGTCATGAACATGGCCACCGCGCGCCAAGCAATCGCGAACTATTTCGAGCAGAATTGGGGCCAGAGCCAACTGGAGGCGAGCTTTCGCCAGGCTGTCGACTGGGCTGATGGCCATGGCATTCCCAGCCGGCGGCTCTTCATGGGCGAATTCGGCGCTATCCTCATGTCCGCGGACGGCCGCATGGGCGCCTTTGAGGCCGACCGTTCGCGCTATCTCAAGGCAGTGCGCCGAGAGGCCGAACGCTTCGCGATCCCATGGTCTGCCTGGGAGTTCTCCAATCCCTATGGGATGAGCCTCATCCCGCCCGATGGTCCCCCGGTTCCCGACCCGGAGATGCTGCAGGCATTGGGCCTGCCATAGGTGCCATCACTCGCCCTCACTAGCGAACAACCGGTGGCAATCCCTGACCCGCCAGGCTCGATCGAGGAACGGCCCGCGGCAGCTTTCTCCCGGTTGGGTTGTATTGGCACGAAGTGTTTAACACATTTGTTGTACTGAGTGGGGAATGCGCGCGCCTAGGGGGGAACAATGTGTGGAATTGCCGGATGGATCGGGCGAAGGGCTAAAAATCCACAAGAGCGGGCCGCCAAAATGTCAAACGCATTGCGGCATCGCGGTCCCGATGCCGAAGGCACCGAGATATTGGACCTGAATACCGGCGAGCAACAATTGGCATTGGTTCATCGCCGCCTGGCGATCATTGACCTAGCGCCCGAGTCGAATCAGCCGATGCAGATTGAGGACGGTCGTCTCAAAATAATTTTCAACGGCGAGATATATAACTACATCGAGCTGCGCCAGGAACTGATCGGCCTTGGCCATCATTTTCGAACGCGCTCCGATACCGAGGTGCTGCTCCGAGCCTACGATCAGTGGCGCTTGTCAATGTTCGACCGGCTGAGCGGCATGTTCGCCTTTGCACTCTGGGATGCTCAGAGGCAGGAATTGATCCTCGCCCGGGATCCCTTCGGGGAAAAGCCGCTTTACCTCATGCAAAGCGAAAAATTGCTGCTGTTTGCCTCGGAGATCAACGCATTGTTGTCATCGCAGCAAGATGCTCAGGAACTCGATATGGATGCCGTGCACGAGTATCTGAACTGGCGTTATGTGCCGGGACCGCGCACGCTCTTCAAACAGATCCGCAAACTCAATCCCGGAAGCTATGCTGTCTGGTCGCAAGGGGTAGTCAAGGAAACGCGCTACTATACGCCTCCGGACCAGGCGGCCGTTACCGAGCGGATCGACGGAAAAACCGCCAAGCGGCGATTTCTGGAATTGCTCGACCATTCCGTCGAGATCAGGATGCGCAGCGATGCACCTTTTGGGGCCTTTCTCTCCGGAGGGCTCGACTCCTCGGCTATCGTCGCGCTGATGGCCAGGCACAGCGCCACGCCCATTCGCACGTTTTCCGTCGGGTTCGACAACGCAGCCTATAGCGAATTTGCATTCGCCCGACGCGTTGCCGATCATTTCAAGACCGATCATTGCGAACTTGTAATCCAGCCAGGCGATCTGATGGATCATCTGCCGACGATGGTTCGCCAACGCGGGGCACCTGTTTCGCAAAGCAGCGATATTCCAATTTACCTGATGTCGGAGCGAGCCTCGCAAGACGTCAAGATGGTGCTCACCGGAGAAGGAGCCGACGAGATTCTCGGCGGCTATCCCAAGCATCGCGCGGAGTCACTGGCCGGGATCTACCAGTCGCTTGTTCCAGCCTCGCTGCACGATAACGTCCTTTCTCCTTTGGCACGCGCCATGCCGGGCGCGTCGGCCAAGGTCGATACATTTGCCCGCACCGCGGGCGAAAGGGACTTTGCCGCCCGGATGGTCTCCTGGTTTGGAGCCGTTTCGGCGCAGCAGAGCGCTTGCCTGATCGGCGCGTCCGCAAATCGCCGTTATGAGCGCAATGACTTTCCGTTCTCGTCAAGTGCTGCGGCCTCCCATCTTCGCCGCGTGTTGTTTTTCGATCAGACATCGTGGCTGCCCGACAATCTCCTGGAACGAGGCGACCACATGATGATGGCCGGTTCAATCGAAGGAAGAATGCCGTTCCTCGATCGCGATCTGGTCTCGTTCGTCAGCAAATTGCCCGATCGCTACAGGCTGGGTTGGTTGCACAGCAAGCAGATCCTGCGCGACAGCATGGCCAATATCCTCCCGGAGGAAATTCTCAGCCGCCGCAAGGTCGGGTTCAAGGTACCGGTCGCCGAATGGTTTCGCGGATCGATGAGGAACTACGTGCATGACCATCTTTGCTCGCCTCACTCCGTCATTCGCAGCTATCTGAGTCCGAAACAGCTAGATCAAATCGTCTCGGAACACACCACGCGTGCCGCAGACCACGAAAAGCTGATATGGGCGCTGTTGAATTTGGAGATATTCCACCGCGAATTCAGGCTCGACGCGCCGCCGCGATCGTCGGCCTCAGCGCTTGACCGGTTGACGGCTTGACGCGGCCGACCGCCAGACATCGCAGATTGCGCCGACAAACGGGGCGAGCTCAAGCCGTTCCCGATGCACGGCCATGGCACCGGCACCAAGCCTTGCCCGCAGTGCCGGGTTCTCCACGAGGCGGCTCAGCGCCTCGGTCAACGCTGTAACATCGCCTGGCGGCACCAGCAGCCCGGATTGCCCGTCGGTGATTATGTCTTCGACGGCGCCAACCGGGGTCGCCACCACCGCCAAACCGGCTGCCATGCCTTCGATCACCGACATCGGCAGATTTTCGGCGAAGGATGGAAGAACCAGAATATCGGCCGAAGAAATCAGCGATGCGACATCGTCCGGTCCCACCCAACCCGGAAAGGCGATCCGGTCTGCAATCCCCAGCGCGGCCGATTTTGCCCGTGCCGCCTCGACTTCGCCATCGCCGGCAATCGTGGCACGCCAATTCTTGACAGGGCTCATGCGGTGCAGTGCCTCGAGCAATTGCGGTACGCCCTTGCGGTCGCCGATGCGGCCCAGGAACAGGATATGCACATGGTCGCCGCCGCCGACATGCGCCAGCGACGGGACTTCGGTCGCATTGGGCACGATCACGATATTGCCGGCTGCGCCCGGCGCCCGGCTGGCGACGAAATCGCGCCAAAGCCTGCCCAAAACGATCACCCGATCGGCATGCTCGAACAGAGCTTTGATACGGCGGCTAATGAAACCGCGGTCGGCTTTCCAGAATGTCTGATACTGCGCCCCGTGCAAATGCAGGACATAGGGTATCGACAGCAGCCGTGCGCAGGCGGCGATCACCATCTTGCGGTAGGTGCTGCCGGAAACTGAGATGTTGATATGAATGACATCGGCGCGTCCAGCCAGACGCGCTTTAAGCATCCGTAAGCAAAAACCGAGCATATAGAAGATCGAAAGTCCGACATGCCCCGGGCCACGACTGGCAAGGAAGCACACATCGATGTCGGCGATTTCTTGCCGTTCGAACTCCTGCTTCAGCGCGCCCATGATGCGGTCGATGCCGCCCTGCCCCGAAACGCCCGAGGGCGTCGCGACCAGGACATGTATTTTTCGATCGGATATGAGGCGCTGCAACATGATGGTACTCTAAATAACACAGACCGGGTAACTGCAAAGCAAACGTTCCCGATAAGTTTTACGGCAAATCTTTTAGTTCAAACTGAATCTGTTCACCCTTCGGCGTCATCGGGCTGGATTTTCCGCCAGTCGGCGGCTAGTCGAAGGTGAGTTTTCCAGGGACACGCCCTTGCTGCTCCGTTCCACGCTCATTTATGCTCCGGCGATCCTGCTGACGCGAATTTCGGCGCTGCTCCTGCTGGTCGTCGTGACGCGTTTGATCGACCAGACCGAGTATGGCCTGCTCACCCTGGTGGTGACCGTCGGCGAAATGACCGACATTGCCGTCACCAACTGGCTGCGCATCGCCTTGCTCAGGCTTGGCGGCAAGGGCGAAGTCAGCCGCGGCAGCCTGATGCTGGCCGGGCAGGTGTTGCTTGCCACCACGGCACTGGCGCTGGTCATATCGGTAGGCGCGTCGGCGGTGATCGTGCCTGAACGCTGGATCGAGTTCGCGATCGCAGTCTGCGGCTATCTGGTCGCCGGGTCCATCAGCCGCTTCGCGTTGACGGTGCTGCAGATGCAGCAGCGCCATTCGGTCTATTCGATGCTAGAAGCCCTGCGTGCCCTGCTGCAACTCGCGTTACCGATCGGCGCTATCCTTGTCTTTCAGGATAGCTTTCTGACGGTGTCGCTCGGCTCGAGCCTCGGCGCCTTGATTGCCGGCATCGTGGCGGGCATCATGGCATCGCGACGGCTCGTTGCCGGTCCGCCGCGTTTCACCCACAGGGACTTCTTTGCGCTCGGTGTGCCGCTGATCATCATGGCGCTGGTTGGCTTCGGGCTCAACAGCGCGGAGCGTCTGTTCCTCAAGTTCTATTACGATGCCAGCGCCGTGGCGATCTTCGCCGCAGCCTATGCGCTGGCCCGCCAGCCGATCGATATGGTCGCCAACGCCATCAACATGGGCGCCTTTCCCGAGGTGGTTAGCCGGTTCGACGAGGATGGGCCCGCGGCATCGGGTCGGTTGCTGTCGCAGTTAATGGCCTTGATGATGCGGCTTTGCCTGCCGATTGCAGCGATGCTGGTCGCGCTCAGCAGCGATATCACCGAGCTCATGCTGCCCTCGCAATATCACGGCCGCTTCGGCCTGCTGTTTCCGATCATTGCCTTCAGCGTGCTGTGCGCCAACCTCACCAGCTTCGTCTATGGCGTCGTGGTGCACGCGCACAAGCGGCCGTGGCTGCTGATCATCGCCAATCTCTTCGGCTCGGTGGCAACAATCGCATTGTCCCTGCTGTTGATCCCCCCGATGGCGGAGATCGGCGCCGCTTTGGCGCTGGCGGGCGGCTCGGTGGTGGGCTCCATAACCTGCATCATCATCAGCGAGCGGCTCACACCGGTGCCGGTGCCGTGGCGCGACATCGGTGTTTCGGTAATCATCTCGCTCAGCACGGGGGTGGCCGCCAAGCTTGCCAGCATGGTGGCCGGCGACCTGCCGGCGATCTTCTCGCTTGTCGCCGGCGGCACCACCGGCGCCGCGGTTTTCTTCGGGCTGACCTCGTTGTTCCACCCCGTGGCAGCGACGCAATTCGTCGCCCAGCTGCGAGCGCGGCTACGGATCGCGTAATTTCCAAGCGATCTGTAAGCAGGTATTTCTGAGGCTTACAACACATGGTGTACCTTGCCGGGGACGGGCTCGTTGCATATCCGACATTCGGTCTCCGGGTGTTCGGGTCATGAGAGCGAGGCGCCATAATGGTCCGCACGTCGCGCTCGGCGGAAAAATGCCAACGAATCCGCGGGATCGCAGTCGGGCGAGAAACGGATGATTGAAAAGCTGCAATCATCGGCATTTAGTCGAACCCGGCTTCTTGTCCAAGTCTGAGGGGGCAATGTGATTTCCCGATCCAAGAAGGTTAAACAATTTCGCGCTCTTCATAAATCCGGCTGCTTCGTGATCCCAAACCCTTGGGACGTAGCCGGCGCGCGGATGATGGCTGGTCTGGGTTTTAGGGCGCTGGCGACTACCTCTTCGGGCTACGCCTTTTCGAAGGGGAAGAAGGACGGAGCAAAGGAAGTCGGCCGCGCCGAAAGCTTGGCATATGCCGCCGAGATCGCAGCCTCGACGACCGTGCCGGTCACTGCCGATTTGGAAGATTGTTATGAAGACACACCAGAAGGCGTGGCTGAAACCGTCCGGCTTGCCGCCGAAGCGGGATTGGCTGGACTTTCGATCGAAGATCGACAACCAAATCCCGGCCAGCCAATACGCGATTTTGATACCGCGATGGCACGTGTAGCGGCGGCGGTTGCGGCTGCTCGAAAATACGACATCGTACTCACCGCCCGCGCCGATGGGATGGGTAAAGGCGTATATGGTCTCGACGAGGCAATTCGCCGCCTGAAGGCCTTCGAAGCTCTTGGCGCTGAGGTGCTGTATGCGCCGGGCGTCCCGGACCTGGCGTCTCTCGAGCAGATTTGCAGCTCTGTCAGTGCACCAGTGAATCATGTCCTTGGCCAAGGTGTTTCCGGTCTCACATTCGAGCAGATTGCCGAGGCCGGTGTACGGCGGATAAGCGTGGGCGGCTCACTTGCGCGCGCCGCTGGCGGAGCACTAATGAAAATATGCCAGGAGATCGCAACCGGGAAATATACGGCGTTGGAAAGCGCTCTGGCCTGGAACAGTCTTCGCGATCCTAAGCCTGTGGTCGAAAGGGGGCGACGCCTGCGTTCCGGACATTAGGCGCCGCGCCGCTGGAGCCCCGTAGGCGAAACTATAAACCGGCGTTTCGGCGCCAGCGACGCTCCCAGAACTCCCGGCACAGCAGTCCCGCATAGGCAGTGTTGGTATCGTAGTAGCGGCGCCACAAGCGTCGCGGCTCCTGGACGACGCGGAACAGCCACTCCAGGCCGGCCGCTTGTATCAGCTTCGGCGCGCGGGCAACCTTGCCCCCATAGACGTCGAAACTGCCGCCCACGCCCATCACGAAACTTGAGGCGAGTTCATCGCGGTAGCGTTTGAGAAAGCGTTCCTTGCGCGGTGTCGGCATGGCCACCAGCAGGCAGTCGGCGCCCGAGGCGTTGATCGCCGCGACGATCCCGGCCTCGTCCTCCGGCTTGAAATAGCCGTTGCGCATTCCCGCTATGACGAGGCTCGGATGGTCCTTGGCAAGTCTCACTACAACCGCGTCGAGAACGTGCTGTTCGGCCCCCAGCAGATACGGCCTGAATCCACGCTTCGCGCAGAGGCTCAGCAGATTGATCATGATGTCGACGCCCGCCACCCGCTCGGGCAGCGCGACGCCGCACAGACGTGCACCCCAAAGCACGCCGATGCCATCGACATTGACCACGTCCGCCCCGGCCACGTCCTCGCGCAGCTCGGCATTCTGGCGCATGGTCACCAGTTTGGCGACGTTCACGACCACATGATGCAGCGGCCGCCCCAGGGTCATCGCCTCGTCGGCGATGGCCAGTGTCTCGGCCATGGTCAGCGCATGGATCGGTGCGCCAAGGAACTCCCGGCGCCGTGATGCCAACAGGGAATGCTGCGCCCATGCCGGGGCGTGCGCGTTCATGCGGCCTGCTCCCTTGCAAGTGTCACTTGTGCGACCTCTGGTTTCTTGCCTTCGATGCGGGCGTCGGGCTTGCGTGCCTTGCGCCATGTCCACAGACCCCTCGTATCGACGAGCTTCTTATCCTTGAGCGCTTCGGGGTCGACCAGATTGAACTGCCGATGGTCGACCAGGAGGACGACGATATCGGACTTGTCGATGGCCGAAAGTGCGTCGGTGAACACGATGCCCCTGCCCTCGAGCTCATGCGGCAGCGCATTTGTGTTGGGTTCAGCCGCAATGATCTTCACATTGGGGATATCGGACAGAAGTTTCACCACCTCGACGGCCGGGCTCTCGCGCAAATCGTCGATGTTGGCTTTAAAGCTGAGGCCAAGACAGGCGATCGTCTGTTTGCGGGAGGGGTCGAGCAAGGCCTCGATATCCCTGACCACCGACATGGGCCGTTCGGAATTGATCCGGCGTGCCGAAGCCATCAGCCGCGTGCTGTTGGGTGCGGCGTCGATGATAAAATATGGATCGACCGCAATGCAGTGACCGCCAACGCCCGGGCTCGGCTGGAGGATGTTCACGCGAGGGTGTCGATTGGCGAGATCGATCACTTCCCATACATTGAGCGACAGGTCCTGACACACGGCGGCAAGCTCGTTGGCGAAGGCGATGTTGACGTCGCGGAACGCGTTCTCGGTCAGTTTCACCAGCTCAGCACTTTCGGCCGTCGTCATGAACAGGTCGCCGGTGACGAAGGTTGAATAGAGTGCCGCGGTCCGCTCCGACGATTTGCGGGACAATCCGCCGATCGAGCGATCGTTGTTGATCAGCTCGGTCAGCACCTTTCCCGGCAGCACACGCTCGGGCGAATAGGCGACCAGCACATCGGCGTCTTCGCCATGCTGGACAGGAAATTTGAGATCAGGCCGCAACTCGGCAAGCAGCCCGGTCATGATACGCGTGGTTCCAACCGGCGATGTCGATTCCAATACCACAAGGTCTCCGCGCTTCAGCACGGGGGCGATGCTTCGTGCCGCCGCGAGCACGTAGGTTACGTCCGGCTTATGATCGTGGGTCATCGGGGTCGGCACGGCGATGATATAGGCGTCCGCCGGCTGCGGCGTGCTGTAGGCCATGAGCTTGCCGTTCGCCACGACCTTCTGGATCAGACCGTCAAGGTCCGGCTCGACGATGTGGATTTCGCCGCGATTGACCTTCTCGACCACCGCTCCGTTGACATCGACGCCAATGACGTTGAGCCCGCGGCTGGCGAAAATGGCGCAGGTCGGCAGGCCGATATATCCCATGCCGATTACGGAAACGGTTTTGATTTCAGCCATGATGCAGCAGTTCCTCAACAATCCGGTTACTAGCCCGGCCATCGCCATATGGGTTGTGTCGTTCCGCCATGCCGCGATAGGCAGCCTGATCGTCGAGCAGGCGATTGGCGTTGAACAGGATTTTTTCGACATCGGTGCCGACAAGGCGGGCGGTGCCGGCCACGATCCCCTCGGGTCGCTCGGTATTTTCGCGCATCACCAGCACCGGCTTGCCGAGCGACGGCGCTTCTTCCTGCACGCCGCCGCTATCGGTAAGCACCAGATAGCTCTGCTTCTGCAGGTACAGGAACGGCAGATAGTCCTGCGGCTCGACCAGATGGATGTTCGGCACGCCTTCCAGCTCTGCGTTGACCACCGAGCGCACATTGGGGTTTGGATGGACAGGGTAGACGATCTGCACGTCTCCCCGCGCCGCCAATCCCTTCAACGCCGTACAGATGCGCTGGATGCCGCCGTCGAAATTCTCGCGGCGATGTCCGGTGACGAGGATCATCTTCTTGGAAGGATCGAGGAAGGGAAAGCTGGCAGCGAGCTTCGCGTTCATCAGCCTGTCGGCATCGATCGCGCTTGAAAAATGCAACAGCGTGTCGATCACCGTGTTGCCGGTCACGAAAATGGTGCTTTCGGCCTTTCCTTCGGCGATGAGATTGTCGCGCGCTTGAACGGTCGGCGCAAAATGCCAGGTGGCGATGTCGCCGGCAATCTTGCGGTTCAGTTCTTCAGGAAACGGCGAGTTGATGTTGTGGCTGCGCAATCCTGCTTCGACATGAGCGACGGGGATACGCTTGTAGAAGGCAGCAAGAGCCGCGGCCATTGCCGTGGTGGTGTCGCCCTGTACCATGACGATATCGGGCTTCGCCTTGTCCAACACCTCGGCCATGCCCAGGAGCACGCGCGAGGTCACATCGAACAGCGACTGGCCGGGTTGCATGATGTTGAGATCGTGGTGCACAGGCAAGCCGGTCAGCTCGACAACCTGGTCGACCATTTCACGATGCTGGGCGGTTATGCATATTTCGGTGATGAAGCCTGGATGAGCGAGGGCGGCACGCGCCACTGGAAAGCATTTGAGTGCCTCCGGCCTAGTGCCGAACACGATCAGCAGTTTCTGCCTGGATGGCAGTTTTGGACGTGAAAGGACGTTCATCGCTGATCCTGGTCGCCTGCAGCCTTCGGGACATGCCGACTATTGCCCGCAAGAGTCATAATAGCGCCGGAAAGCGCCTTCGTGATCTCAATTCTTAATATATGATTAACAACCAACGCCGCGTTCTCCCGGTTTAACTCTTGTGAAAGGTTGGACTGACAAGTAGTCTATGGCAGTAGTCTTGAAAAAGAATATATTGGATTGACTAATATTTTAATCATCGGCCACGCCGACACATCCCGGCGCTGGGAAAATGAGCTTCTGGCGCGGTTGAGTGCGGCTGGACATGCGGTTTCGAGTTGCCGCGCGCCGACGCCTGAACCCAATGCGCGCACGATGGATAATGTGCTGGCGCTCGAGGGCCGGCGCTTCGGCCCCTCACTGGCAAGCCGTTCCCGGCCGTTGCCGTCCGGCGACACCGGCCCAGTCGATCTTATAGTCGATCTCACGGCTACCGCCGCACGACGCGGCACGCCTGTCCTGACGCTCGAATTTTGCGGCCAAAGCAGCTTTGCCGCAGGTATGACCGAGATGCTGGCGAGCGGGCGGCTGCCCGAACTCACCGCGCGCCTCGACGGCGTTGCCGTCGCCAGGGCGCGGCCGATGATCAGCGACCGGTTGTGGCTGTCCCGAACCAGCAACGACCTGCTCGCCGGCGCCATCTCCCTGATTGCCCAATGTGTCGCCCGCTTTTCCGCGGGCAAACTTGCGCCGATTGCCGAGAGCCCGGCGCCGCCCCTGCAGAAAGGCGGATTTATCGGGCACTATCTGCCCTTTTTCGGCAGGGGGTTAGTCGACCGCGCCGTGCAAAAACTGCGACGTGGTCGGCGTCCCTTCTATTGGCAGGTTGCTTATCGGCTGATCGACGGTCCAGGCGTCGCCGAAACCGGACAGCTGGATGGTAAGCCCTTCACCGTGCTTGCCGATGACGGGCAGCGATTCTACGCCGATCCGTTCGTCCTCGAGCGCGACGGCCGTCATTTTCTGTTTGTCGAGGAGTTTCCCTACTCCACTGGCCGCGGCGTGATTTCTGTCGCTGAACTTGGCACCGATGGCACTTTTGGTGTGCCGAAGGTGGTGCTGGAGGAAGCGCATCACCTGTCATATCCGCAGGTGTTCGCTCACTCCGGCGAGATTTTCATGATCCCTGAAAGCGCTACGGCGCGCGAAGTGGTGCTCTACCGTGCCGTGCAGTTTCCGGATCGCTGGGTACGCGACACGGTACTGATGATGGACAGGGACTTCAACGACGCCACGCTGCTCGAATCCGACGGCCGCTTCTGGCTGTTGGGGACTGAGCGGTTCGGTCACGGTAGCGCGTCCGACACGATGGCGGTCTATTCCGCCCCTGCGCTGCGTGGGCCTTGGGTCGCGCATGCGCTCAATCCCATCGCCGTCGATCACTCGGCCACTCGGCCGGGCGGCGCTTTCATCCGCCAGGGCGACGCTTTGCTGCTGCCCGTGCAAAACGGGTCTAGAGCCTATGGCGGCGGCCTGGGATTGATGCGGTTGGATCGCCTTGACGACTTCGATGTCCTGTTTGCACCGCCCCACCCGATCGGCCCAGGACCGGCATGGGCGCGGGCGGGCATCCACACGCTCAATCGCGCAGGCAATGTCGAGGTTGTGGATAGCGCCGGCTGATGCGTCTGGAGCCTGCGCTTATCCAAGCCGATCCAGTTTCGGCTCGGATGCGACAGCGGTCGAAGACGTGCTCTTCGGCTGGTTTCTATACGGCACGTTTCTATAGGCAAGCAGCAACACCACGATAGTCGTAATATCCGGCGCTTTTGACGAGAGCGCGTTGTTCGACAGCGCAGCAAGCAGGAATGTCATGGTGCCGATCCATGCCGGCAGCGGCGCCGCGCGCAGCAGCCGAAAAATGAACCAGAATACCAGCACTATGAAGAGCACGGCTATCGGCAAGCCGAAGAGCATGGTGATGACCACCGGAGCGCTCTCGATATAGGGCAGATGCAGCTTCTCTTTGACGATCGCCAGGAGGTCGTCGACGTTCATGCCAAACAGGATGTCTTTCCAGCTAACAAGTCCGAATATCTGGTAGATCGTCACCCGCGCCATGAAATTCTCGTCAAAGATCGTGTTGCCGAATCGATTCAGCAGCCCGCCCGAGAATAGTATGGCCACCAGCACTGCGCCGCTCACCAGGGCGAACAGCAGCACCACGGACTTGGCCTGCCGCTGGTGCTTGAGAGTCAGGCGCGGCCAAGGCACGAACAGCAGCAGAATGAGGGTTTCTCCCGCTGCGAGCATCAGGGCGGCGCGAGCGCCTGACGCAGCACAACCGACGAGCAACACGAGAATCGATGCCACCCGCACCCATATGCGCCAGCGCGTCAGCGGCACGAATCCGATGGCTGTGGCGCAGAGCGCGCCTAGCGCCAGCGGGTGCGCCGATAGGCCAATTGGCCTGAACTGCAGTTCGTTGAGACCGTAAGGCATAAATCGATGTTGAGTCACCGCTTCGATCGTGCCGAGCACAGCGCTGAGGATCACCATTCCAAGCACGACGTCGCCCAACGCCCGCCGCACTTCCGCGTTCAAGGCCAGCATCAACAGGCCTGCGGCGCCGGCCACCAGATAAGAATCGATAATGAACCCGGAGGAGCCCGCACGGCCGGTGACGAACAGATAGGGCACCAGCGCGAACATCAGCACCGAAAAGCGAATCAACGCTTTGAATATCCCAATTTCGTCGCCCTGCAGCAGAAACGGTCGGCTGAAAAGAACGACGGCAAGGACCAGGAAGATCGCATAGGTGCCGAAATGCAGCTTCTCGTAGAACGAGCCCCCCTGGGCCGTATAGTCGACGACCATGTTCATCACCTGCGGCGACACCGTAAAGCGAAGCAGGAGCGCGAAGGCGGCGCATAGGAAAAACAGCAGCGACAGCGCGTTCTCACGGCGCGCTCGACTGGGCAACAATCGTTCCGATGCGGCAGCGGGATAGCTCATGGCCCATCCAGGTGAAGGTATTCAAACAGCATTCCGGGCAACGAGACCCCTTCAACGTCCGCCGGACGGACAGCGTGAGCGGTAAAATGGGCCAACTTGGAAAATAAGATCTTAACGATGTTTCTGTAGAGCAGGCCAAGCGTAATGATTTAACAAGGGTTGTCACCATGTCTGCCGGTTCCGGCACACCCCCTATCTCCGCGACGGCTTCCAATAACAGTGCATTCGAGCGTATCGCCAATGCACGGCGCAGGGCATTGCTGCAACAGCATGGCCCAGTCGCGGGGCTAAGCTCCGCGCCGGTGACGCCGCAACCTCCAGAGCCTGTCGCAACGGTGACCCTGGACAAGATCGGCGATTTCCTTGAGCTCGATTTTCGGCGTCTGTTCGTCTGGCTGCGGGCCGGCCTCGCCCTGGCCTTCATGCTGGCGGTAGTCGGCGGCATTGTCGGCGGCGCCTATGCATTGCTGAGCAAGCAGCGTTACACCGTCACGACCGAGGTCCTCATCAACCCATCCAATTTGCAGGTTGTGGAAAACGACCTCTACTCGCAACCGGGCCAGGTCGATAGCCAGTTGCTCAGCACGCGCAGCAAGCAGCGCATCCTGACCTCGGGCAACGTGCTTTCCCGTGTGGTGGACGAACTGAACCTGACTCACGATCCGGAGTTTTTCGATCCGGACCGGAGCACATCCTCGTCCGGCGCTGTGGCGAAGCCCGACCCGAGGCTCATCGCCTTGAAGAACCTGGCGGACCGGGTAGACGCCATCGCGGATCCGACCTCGTTTGTCACAACCCTCTCGGTATCTGCGGAAACCACCGCCAAGGCGATCCTGATCTCGCAGGCCATAGTCAAAAACTTCCAGGAAGAACTGGCTAAGGCCGAAGCTGCCGGCGCCAGCCGTGCCGCGGCTGCCCTTGACAGCCGGCTTGGCCAACTCAAGAGCGACGTGCAGGCAGCCGAAGAGAAGGTCGAGAGCTACAGGCGCAGCCACAACCTGTCGTCCAGCAATGGCCAGCTCGTCAGTTCGCAGACGCTGACGCAGCTCAATGGCGAAATCGTCGATGCGCAATCGCGTGTCATCGCCGCGCAGGCAAGCTACGACGCCCTGGTTGCCTCCGGTATCAACGGGGCCAATCCCGACCCCACGGTTTCGGAAGCGCTCGCTGCGCTGCGCGACAGGTCAAACAGCCTGCGGCAGCAGATCGACTCACAGTCGATGACCTTCGGTCCGCGCCACCCGACGATTGTCAGGCTCAGGACGGAACTCGAGACCGTCAACTCGCAACTCCGGGCCGAGTTCTCCCGCACCGTCGGCACGGCAAAGGCCAGCCTGGACAAGGCCCGGGCCTCGTTGGCTTCTCTCAACGCCAGGATGAACGATCTGAAGGGCAATGTATTCACCGACAGCGAATCCGAAGTCGCCCTGCGTGAACTTGAACGCGATGCCGCGTCCAAGAGAGCGGTCTATGAGAGCTTCCTGTCACGTGCGCGCCAAATCAGCGAGCGCGAGCAGATCGACACCACAAACGTACAGGTGATTTCGACCGCGGTGCCCCCGCCCGCGCGCTCATGGCCCCCGCGCACTGCCCTGGTGGCAGGCGCCGGAGCGTTCGCAGGCTTTGCCCTGGGGATGCTGCTGGCCATCGGCATGGGCATCATCCGCGACATGCGCCGGCCGCCGAACCGATCAGGCGTTGCCGCCAGCCGAGCCTGAAGCAAGGCATGGTGAAGCGCATCGTTTTCCACATCGCCAGCCTGAGGGGCGGCGGCGCCGAACGTGTTTTCGTCCTGATGGCAAATGAACTGGCATCGCGTGGCCACGAGGTCACGCTTTTTACCTGGAACGCGGAAGGCCCTAACGCCGCGCTGCGTTCCGCTGCCGTGCATCTGGTCGACTTCGGCCTTCTCTTGCGCGGCGAGGGTTACGCCAAGTCGGCGACACTGAAAGGCATCGTGCGAAGCGCAAATTTGTTCCGCCGCCTTAATCCTGATGCGGTCTATAGCGCCCCGGAATTCGCCAATCTGGTGATGGCGCTGTCACTCATGTTGGCCAGAAGCCGGGCAAAATTCTTTCCAAGCTTCCATGCCGCCGCCTCGCTGCCTGCCAGCGGCCTCGGCGCGAGGCTGGCGATCTGGCTTTCCGCGCTGGTTGCAGCGCGCGCAACCAAAGCCATCGCCGTTTCGGCGGGTGTTGGCCGTGACATCATCGCCCGCGACTTCCCCGAATCGAAGGTTGTCGTCATCAACAATCCGCTGCCGCCGGCTGTAGCACCGCAGAGGAAATCCTATGCCTGGCAGGCAGCGTTGGCGGCGATGGGCGATGGCCCGGTCATCGCCACCGCGGGACGCCTGGTGCCGGTCAAGGACCACCGGACTTTGCTGCGGGCCTTCGCTGCCCTGCGCGCCGGCCGCCCTGCCCGGCTTGTCATCTTCGGCGAAGGTCCGCTGGCTGCCGAATTGCACGCCTGTGCCGAGCAGATCGGCATTGGCCAGGACGTACTCTTTGCCGGCTACGTCAACGATCCCGCAGCCTGTTACGCCGCAGCCGATCTGTTCGTCCTTACATCCACGAGCGAAGGCTTTGGCAACGTCTTGGTCGAGGCCATGGCCGCCGGTGTCCCCGTAATCTCCACCGATGCTCCGCACGGCCCGCGCGAAATACTCGGTGACGGCCGCTTCGGCACCTTGGTGCCGATCGGTGACGCCGCGGCCCTGGCGAAGGCGATGGCCGAGACGCTGGACCACCCCACCCCTGCTGCCGTGCTGAAAAACAGGGCGGTGGATTTCACAGTCGACAAGATTGGCAATCAATACGAAGCGTTGCTCTAGTCGTTACGCACTGGCAGCAAATCGGCGTTGGATGCGGTCGACGTAGTCGGGCTTTGATTGCGATAATCTCTTCGCGGGCTGGGGCGCAACGAATTCATCGTGAGACGTTTCCTCGTTCCTTGAGTTGTTGGGCAAGGAAATCCTTGACCGAATCGAGAACCGCGTCCCGTTCATGAGATATGCCTGGCAGCAAATCGAAGCGCACGCGCGCCCCCGCCTCCTCGAACGATCGACACAATGCCACGAGGCGTTCCGGCCGTGTTCGCCCGGCATCGTTGGCGCCTGGCATCCAATGGGTGCTGCCTTGGACATGAGTGATTTCCCAAGTCTCCAGGTCAGCGCCGCCGACGATCATCTGGAAAGGCACTTTTGCCAGCGCTGCGGCATCGAAGGTGATGCCGAACTTCTCCGGCAGATCGCGAATGCCCACCCACCAGTCATGCGTCGGATCGAGCAAGGTCACCGAGCCTGGCGCGCCGATTGAGGCCGCCCAGAGCCTGTCGGGATGCAGGATAGCAAAACGATGCGTGAAATGTCCGCCGCCGGAAAATCCGAACATGGCAAAGCGGCTCCAATCCTGACTGTATTTGGCGCTGACCTCCTCAACCATGGCGAGCAGCACCTGATCGTAGCGTATGTTGCCCTCGAGCAAATATTTGTACCCGCTGCGGGCATCATCCCCGAGAACGCCGATTGGAAACAGCGGACACAAAACGGCGCAGCCGTTCCAGCGTCCGAACTCGGAAAACGCGTCGCGGAATCCAAGAAAAGAGGTGCGGCCGGTGCCATGGACAGCGACCATCAGATCGACTTTGGCCCCTTCCCCAACCGCGGGAGGCACATACAGGCAATAGTGAAAGCGCGCGTCTGATTTGGAAGCAAAGATGGCGGTCGCGCCAAGGTCATAGGTAGCGCGACCGCGATCCGCGACAGGCCCCTTGGCAACACTTGTCAAATCGATAACTCCTTAATAGGCCCGGCGTTCCGACAACAATATACCGGTCGGCCGACCTCGTGAACTGGAGGCGCCTCCAGGCAGCCGCGAGGAGGACCTCGTCGTGCACCGGAAGCAGGGCGCCGCCGGGACGATCAGGGACAAAAAGAATGCCTTCGCCAACGCCTCGGGAAGCCGCCATTAACTTTTCGTTAACCATGCCGGGCTAGCCTTAACCAATCAGTAAGGACTCGCCTCTGTGACCTGCGTCGCTCCCATCCAAAACAAGTCCATACGCTTTCGAGCGCGCTCGTTTGTAGCCTTCACCCTCACCCCTGAGGCTCCGCTAGGGGAATGGCTGCAAAGCCTCGATCACTGGACCGAAAACTCCCCCGGCTTCTTTGCCGGCCGCCCGGTCGTGCTCGATCTGAATATACTCAAGCCCGAGGTGGGCGAGATGCGGGATCTGGTCTTACAGCTCGCGGAGCGCGGGATTCGCATCTACGCGATCGAGGCCGATGGCAATGTAGCGCTCGATGCCGATCTGCCGCCGCTCCTCGTTGGCGCCAAGGAGGCCACCGCTGATGCGCTTTACGTGCAGCCGGACCCGAAGGCCGCCGCTGAGGCCAAGACGGAAGAACCGCAGGCGCCGAACTCATTGATGATCAAGGCACCGATCCGCTCCGGCCAGTCGATCTTTCATCCCGATGGCGATGTGGTCATTGTCGGCTCCGTCAGTTCCGGTTCCGAGATCGTCGCCGGAGGATCGATCCACGTCTACGGCACGCTGCGTGGACGTGCGTTCGCCGGCGCCACGGGAAATTCCGCGGCTCGCATCTTTTGCCGGAAAAACGAAGCCGAACTTCTGGCGGTGGACGGCTGGTACCGCACTGCCGAGGAGATGGACGCCTCCTCGCGAGGAAGGCCGGTACAGGCCTTTCTCGAGGACGGCGCACTTTGCGTCGCACCGCTCAACTAACAACATTGGAGGCACAAATATGGGCAAGGTAGTGGTTGTCACATCCGGCAAAGGGGGTGTCGGCAAGACGACCTCGACGGCCGCTCTCGGCGCCGCGGTCGCGAAAACCGGCAAGCGGGTGGCTCTCGTCGATTTCGACGTCGGCCTGCGCAACCTCGATCTGATCATGGGTGCCGAGCGGCGCGTTGTTTTCGATATCGTCAACGTCATTCAGGGAACCGCCAAGCTTTCGCAGGCGCTGATCCGTGACAAGCGACTCGAAACGCTGTTCCTGCTGCCGGCCTCGCAAACGCGCGACAAGGATGCTCTCACCGAGGAAGGCGTCGCCGATGTCATCGACAAGCTGCGATCGGTTTTCGACTACGTCTTCTGCGACAGCCCAGCCGGCATAGAGCGGGGCGCGCAACTTGCCATGCGCTTTGCCGACGAGGCGGTAATCGTCACCAACCCGGAAGTGAGCTCGGTCCGCGATTCCGATCGCATCATCGGCCTGCTCGACTCTAGAACGATGAAAGCCGAGCAAGGTGAATCGATTGTCAAACACGTCCTCGTCACGCGCTACGATGCTGCGCGCGCTGCCCGCGGCGAGATGCTGAGCATCGATGACGTGCTCGAGATCCTGTCGACGCCCTTGCTGGGAATAATTCCCGAGAGCCAGGACGTGCTGCGCGCATCCAATGTGGGCGCGCCGGTTACGCTCAGCGAAAACACTAACCCCGCCGCACGCGCCTATATCGACGCGGCAAGAAGACTCGAGGGCGAGGACCTGCCGGTCATTCTGCCTTTCGAGCGGAGGGGCCTCCTCGACCGGCTGTTGGGAAGGAGGGCAGCATGAACCTGCTCGATATCTTCAAGCGCCGCGGCAGCGCGCCGGTGGCGCGCGAGCGCTTGCAACTGCTGTTGGCTTACGAGCGTCGAAGCCGCAACCAGCCCGATCTCGTCTCGGTGTTGCGCGAGGAGATCATGGCGGTGATCGCCCGGCATGTTCAGGTCGACCAGGATTTCCTGCAGGTGAGCATGGATCACGGCGAAACGACGTCGAGATTGGAGATCGACATCCAGATCCCCAACAAGGTCGCAATGCCCATGGCCGCGGCGTTCTAACCGAATCCTCCGGCCAGGGCTTGCGTCGGCTGCTGCCGAGGTTGCGGCGCCGTGGTTGGCGTGTTTGACCCGGTCGCCACCGGCAAGTCGCGCAATTCGAGGACAATAATCACTGCCTCACCAAAAACCCGCGGCCGTTTCCAGCCGCGGGGGGCCTTGGGAGGGGCCTTTCGAAACCCGTGATCAAATGTTGGCGAGCAATTCGTTGACGCGGCTTTCCATGTCGGCAAGGGCGGTGTCGACGTCCTTCTGGCCACTGATTGCTGCACTCATCTCTTCGCCGATAATGTCCTGGATCGCAAACTGACGCTGTATGGCGGACGGCAGCGGCCTGCCGAGATCGGCGACCGCAGAGATCGTGTTGCGATGCGGCAGGGCCTTGAAGGCGTCCGAGGTGATGACGGCCTTATAGGCCGGCAGGTGACCGGTGCGTGACCATTCGAAGTCGTTGTCGGCGAAGAACTTCAGGAATTTACCGATGGCCGCGATCTGTTCAGGCGTGCGGTCTTTCTGCGAAACGGCCCAGGTGTGGCCGTCGGCATATTGCGCATGGGCGCCGCCAAACAGCTGCGGATACGGATAGACCGCATAGCCGCCCTTGTTGAGCGCCGTACCCTTGGTCTCGGACTGGGCGTTGTAATCGCCGACCACCCAGGTGCCGTTAAGGTGGACGCCACCCTCGCCGGCAAGGAAGGCGTTTATCGAGCCGCCATAATCGAGATCCTTGGTGGTGTAGCCCTTCTCGAAGATCGCCTTGTACATCTCGACGACCTTCTTGGCTTCCGGCGTATTCAACTTCACGTGCTTCGGATCGGCAAAGAAATCGGAATCCTGCTGGAAAAGATAGGTGTAGAGGTTGCGTGTGTAGAGTGCAGTCTCATTGGTCAGGTTCTGAACGAAATAAGGCTTGCCCGTCTTCTGCTTGAACTGTTCGGCCTGGGCGAGCAGTTCCTCGGGCGACTTTGGAAAAATCGGCGTGCCGTCGGCATTGACGAGGCCGGCTTGTTTGAAAAGATCCATGTTGACGTGATAGAGCATCGTCCAGCTGTCGATCGGCAGGCCATAGACCTTGCCGTCTTTGGTGGCGCCATTGCGTGCCGCGTCGGTGAAGGCGTCGGGTGTCACGCCGACCGACTTCAAGAGATCGTCGAGCGGCATCAACAGGCCCTTCGACTGATAATCCGACAGTACGGATTCATGGATCGTGACGATGTCCGGAGCGTCGCCTGAAGCGAACTGCGCGGTCAGCTGATCATAGCCGGGCCATTCCACGGTGGTGACGTTGACATGGACATCGGGATTGTCGGCGTTGAACTTGTTGATTAGCGAGGTGATGATGCCGCATTCGCCAACGGCCTTGGTGGCATCGGTGTTGGTGCCGAAATCGGCATCGCAGGCGCCGAAAAAGCGCTGCACGCTCAGCTCCGTGGCCGCGAAGCTTGGACTTGCGAGCATCATTGCGCCCGCAGAGACTGCGGCAAACAGTATTTTCTTCAGTTTCATATCAGTTCCTCCTACTGAGTTTCCGCCGCTCCACCCTGGATTGGCTTTCGTGCTTCAATTGCTGCGCATTCCCCGGCCGTCAGGCAATCTTCGTTATCTCACCGCAGCGCCGGAGACCGCCGTGACGATGTATTTCTGGAAGAACAGGTAGACGATCAGGATCGGTGCACCGGCGAACACCGCCTGCGCCATCAGGAAGCCGATGCCTTCGGACTGGGCGAAGTTGGTCTGGGTCGAGGCCATGCCGACCGTCAGCGTGAACATGTCCTTCTTCGTCGCCGAAATCAGCGGCCAGAAGTAGTCGTTCCACGCGCCGAGAAAGGTGAAGATGCCGAGCGTCGCCTGCGCAGGCAGCGTGAGCGGCAGAAGCACCTTCCAGAAAATCCTGAGCCGGCTGGCGTTATCGAGCATGGCGGCTTCGTCCAGCTCCTTCGGGATGGCCTTGAAATACTGGGTCATCAGGAAGACGCCGAACGGAGCTGAAAGGCCCGGCAGGATGAGCCCTTGATAGGTGTTGTGGAACTTCAGCATGCTGAAGATCTGGTGACGGGCGACAAGCACGGCCTGTTCCGGGACCGCCAGGCCGAACAGCACGATCACGAACAGCACGTCTCGGCCGGGGAAATTCAGCCGTGCAAAGCCGTAGCCGGCGAGCGATGACAGGATCAACGTGCCGAGCGTCAATCCGCCCGAGACGATGATGCTGTTGCGCACCCAGATGAACACCGACGAGGTGCCGACGGTGTTGATGTAGTTCTTCAGCGTATAGGGTGCGTGAAACACCGAGTTCGGATCGGCCATCAGCTCCGTATTGTCCTTGAGTGATAGACCGACGACCCACAGAACCGGCGCGATCATGACGATCGAAAGCAGGATGACCAGGGCCAATAACAAATGGTCGCCAAATGCCCGGCCCTTGATGGAAGCTGCTGGGGCGCTCATGCCTGGTCTCCCCTGCTGCGTGTCACCAGGTACTGGGCCATGGCCGCGACCAGGATGAGGATGAACAGGATTTCCGATGCAGCGGCGCCCAGGCCGAGATCCCAGCGACGGAATGCGGTATCGTAGATGTAGAGCACGATCGGCTTGGTCAGATTGTTCGGACCGCCGCGCGTCATCAGCCAGGCCTGGCCGAACAGCTGGAATTGCAGCACGATCTGGATGATGATCACCAGGATGAAGGTCCGCTTGATCGACGGCAGCGTGATCGACCGCAGCGTCTGCCAGCGATTGGCATTGTCCAGCGCTGCCGCCTCGTAAATGTCCTGCGGGATCTGCTGGAGTGCTGAGAGAAAGAGCATCATCGGCAGGCCGATGCACCACCAGATGGTGGCAATGGCGATGCCGGCCATCGCCAGGCTGGGATCGGAAATGAAGGCCGGAGCCGTTGCGCCGAACCATCCGTAAATCGTCGACAACAGCCCGACATTCGGAATGAAGACGATGCGCCAGATCAGCGTGACGATGGTGACCGATAGCACCGACGAGGAAAAGAACAGCGTCCGCAAAACCGCGGCAGCGCGCGTGCGGCGGTTGAGGCAAAGCGCCAGGAAAAGGCCGATCAGCGCCAGCGTCGGCACCGTCAGAAGCACGAAATAGAAGGTGTTCCAGATCGATTGCAGGAAGACCTTGTCGTGATACAGCCTGGCGTAATTGCCGAGACCGACAAAATTTCCGGACGAGAACGTGTCGGCCTTGTGGAAACTCAGCCACATCCCCCAGAGCAGCGGGAAGAGCAGCAGCGTGGTGAAGAAGAACAAGAATGGCGCAACGAAAATGACGTTTCGCCATTGCGGCGAATAGATGTCGGCGGTAGGGGCTCTGACGCCGACAGCAGGTGTCGCGGTTGGGGACATCGCCAGCCGGTCAGCCATCTCAGGCCTCCCTCGCATGCCAGGCGCGGCCGGTCTCGTTGAACAGATGCGATTTCTGGCCGTCAAAGGCGAGCCCGATTCTGTCGCCGACGGCGACGCGGCTGTTGCCGGCATCCGAGCCGACGATCTGCTGGCCATCGCCCAGCCGCGCGTAGATCAGGGTGCGTTCGCCGAGCCGCTCGAGCACATCGACCACGCCGCCGGCATTGCCCTGTCCGGCGGCAACGATGCGCACGTCTTCAGAACGGATGCCGAAAGTGTACTTGCCATCGGTCAGTTGGCTGGAGGCGATCTCGGTCTGGACCGAGACGCCGTCCGCAAACCTGGCCGTGGCGTTCTCGCCGGATCTGTCAAGCGTCGCATCGACGAAGTTCATCGCCGGCGCGCCGACAAAACCCGCGACGAATTTGGTCGCCGGGCGTTCGTAGATCTCCATCGGGGTACCGATTTGGTCGATCTTGCGATTGTTCATGACGACGATGCGGTCGGCCAGCGTCATTGCCTCGACCTGGTCATGGGTGACGAAGATCATCGTCGATTGCAGCCGCTGGTGAAGCTGGGCAAGCTCGATGCGGGTGCGGGTGCGCAACGCCGCATCGAGATTGGAAAGCGGCTCGTCGAACAGAAAGGCCTTCGGCTCCTTGACGATCGCACGGCCGATGGCGACGCGCTGGCGCTGACCGCCGGAGAGCTGGCCCGGCTTGCGATCGAGCAGATGCGGCATTTCGAGGATGCGGGCGGCTTCGTTGATGCGCGCCTCGATGACCTTGCCTGGAACACCGATATTCGCAAGCCCGAAGGCCATGTTGTCGCGCACCGTCATGTGCGGATAAAGCGCATAGGACTGGAACACCATGGCAATGCCGCGCTTGCCCGGTGGCAGATGATCGATGCGCTCGTTGTTGATGGCAATCTCGCCGCTATCGACAGCTTCGAGCCCGGCAATCATTCGAAGAAGCGTCGATTTTCCGCAGCCGGACGGGCCCAGAAACACGATGAATTCGCGTGCCCTTATGGAGAGCGACAGATGATCCAGCACCGTCATGGCACCGAACTGCTTGCTCACGTTCCTGATCTCGATATCGGCCGTCACGTCGACGCTCCTCCTCAGCGTTTGCGCTTTCTCGATGATCCGCCTGAACTCAGAGCCTCAGGCGTATGACCTGGTAGGAATAGGCCGGCAGTGACAGGCTCAGCTTGCCGCTGGCGAGCGAGGCGCCCTGACCCTTCCTGGGGCCGACATTGCCAGGGTTTTCGGCCGAATTGACGGCTTTCAGATCGGCGTGTGCCATCACCTGGTGATCGACGATCTCCGCCGCGCCGAAGCCGGTGAGGTCGACCACTGTTTCGATTGCCTCGCTCGAATGGCGGTTGACTGCGAAGAAGGTGACGTGGCCGGTTTGCCTGTCGTGCACGCCGGCAACATCGACATAGGCGACGTCGCCCGCAACGCTGGATTTGTAGGTCGGGCTTTCCACCTTGAGATCCAGCGCATTGCCGCGACCATAGTTAGAAGCAAACAGATAGGGATAAAAAATCGTCTGCCGCCATGCCGGGCCATTCGGAACGGTCATGATCGGCGCGATGACATTGACCAGTTGTGCCAGGCAGGCGATCTTGACGACATCGGAACGGCGGATGAAGGTGTTGAGGATCAGGCCGACCTGCAGCACATCCTCGAAATTATAGATGTCTTCGAGCAACGGCGGGGCGAACGGCCAGCCGTTGCTGCCGCCGAGTATCTTCCTGTCCTGGTCCTTGGAATGGTACCAGACGTTCCATTCGTCGAACGAGATGTAGACCTGCTTGTTGGAGCGCTTCTTGGCCTTGATATACTCGATGACGCCGGCGACCGAGACAATGTAGTCGTCGAGCTTTTCGCTCATGGCGAGATAGTTCGGAGCGTCGTTGGCTTCGTTGTCGAAATACATGTGCAGCGAGATGTAGTCGACCTCGTTGTAGGTATGGTCGAGAACCGTCGCTTCCCATTCAGGGTAGGTCGGCATCTTGGCATTCGAAGAGCCGCAGACCACCAGCTCGAGTGACTTGGAGAAGGCGCGCATGGCCTTGGCCGTCTCATGCGCCAGCCGGCCATACTCGTCCGCGGTCTTGTGGCCGATCTGCCAGGGGCCATCCATTTCATTGCCGAGGCACCAGAGCTTGACGTCGAACGGCTCCTTGCGGCCGTTGGCGATGCGCTTGTCGCTCCATTTGCTGCCGCCGGGATGGTTGGCGTACTCCAGCAGGTTGCGGGCTTCATCGAGGCCGCGCGAGCCGAGATTGACGGCAAGCATCATCTCGGTGTTGGCGGAGGTGCACCAATCGGCAAATTCATGCAGGCCGACTTCGTTGCTTTCCGACGTGTGCCACGCGAGGTCGAGGCGCACTGGACGCTGTTCCTTGGGGCCAATGCCGTCTTCCCAATTGTAGGCCGAGACGAAATTGCCGCCGGGGTAGCGGACGATCGGAACATTGAGTTCCCTGACGAGATCGATGACGTCCTGACGCATGCCGTTGGCATCCGCTGTCGGATGGCCGGGCTCATAGATGCCAGTGTAAACTGCCCGCCCCAGATGCTCGATGAAGGATCCGTAGAGCCTCGGATCGATTTCCGAGACAACATAGTGCGGATGAGCCGTAACGGCTGCCTTCATGCATTCCTCCCATCGATATCACAAACGATGATTTAAATCATCTTGCCCGATATCAAAGAGGAATTGGCAGCCCTTCGTCAAGCCAAAATAGCCAAATGTAGGACAATTAGACGAACGCTTTGGAACAGCAGAAAGCCAGATAGTTGAAATTGCTGCGTTATCTTCAGAACCCGGTTTCATGATATCAACCAGTTTTGATCCTGAGCAGGATGTCCTGATCGTAATTTCCAAAGCCCTTGCCGAAAATATTGATCCCGCCGGGGCGCTTGGCGTCGTCCTTGACGCCGATACGGACGCGGATTGAATGATGGCTCTTCAGATCGAGTGCGGCGAGCCCGGTTTCGGACATCCTGAGGCCGTCGACATAGGTGCCGTCATTGGCAATTCGCCAGTTCTTCAGCTTACCGTATTGCGAGCCCTTGAGCTTCCACCAGGAGGGCGTGAAGACGCCGCGCTTGTCGCCGAAATCCCCCGGCGACGTCCAGGTGCCGACATCGACGCCATTGATCGTCAGCGTGATGTCCGAGGGCCAATCGGCGCTGGTGCCCGGCACTTCCGAAGACAGTTCTATCGCAACTTCGAGTCCGGTGATCTCGGCATTGGCGAGCTTGGCATTGTTGGGGAACTGGTATTCGACAAAACCGCGCGTGAACCATAGCAGACCGGCTTTCATGCGGTCCGGATCGAGGAAAGTGTTCGGCACATCGAGTAGACCGATGATGCCGTCCGGCGAACAAAGGCCGCAGGGCGCGGTAACCTCGAAGCCGGTATAAAGCCCGATCGGCATCGACACTTCGATCGCGTCGTTCTTGACCGCACGATATTCGCTCTTGAACACGACGAGCACTTCTTCCGCCGTCGGATAACAGATTTTCTGACTGCCTTTCTTCGCTTTCAGGTTCTCGGTGCGGATCAGCCCCGCATCCTCCAGCACCTGGATGTTGGTCGAGACGGTCGACTGCGGAAGCGACAGCACGGCGGCGATTTCGTTGACATTCATCGGCCCCTTCTCATGCAGCAGTTTCAGCATCGAGATCCGCGCCGAGGAGGCAAGCCCCTTGAGCACGGCAATGCCTTCCTCAGGTTCAATCACCAGAAAATTGCGACTCATGAAATTGCCCGGCCCATGTAAAATCCATATCCGAAATTACCCTGTATATCGGGATATCTGATTTAATCAATGTGCAGGCGGAACGTCGGGCAATTTGTTGAATCCGGCAGGGCGAGGGTCGCGCGGGGGCCCTGCACAGAATTTGTGCAGGAGCCATATGCAGAGTGGACACCTGAACGCCGATCGCCCAATCTAGTCCGGAGCCGAGCCCGGTGATGGCGGCTTGCACATAAAGCGGTTGGACGGGTCGTGACCAAAGGGTGGAAATTATACGATCAGCGACTGGCCTGGGTCCTCGTCGCGCCTGTGCTTTTACTGCTTACCCTGCTTCTGCTGCTGCCGATCGCGATGATGACGGTCTACACGTTTTTCACCTTCGTCACCGCGGGGGTGGAGTCGGCGGTGCTGACCTTCGACAACTGGAAGGAATTCCTCACCGACAGCTACTATCACGGTTTTCTTTGGAAGACCGTTCGCGTCGGCGCCATCACCGCTGTGATCTGCGCGATCCTTGGCTATTTCCCCGCCTATTTCATCTGGGCCACGACCTTCAGGCACAAATGGCTGTTGTTGCTGCTGCTCATTGTGCCGTTCTGGATCAGCTTCACCATCCGGACATTCTCGTGGATCCATATTCTCGGCGAACAGGGGCTGATCAACGTCGTGCTCATCGGGCTGGGGATTATCAACGAGCCGTTGCCGATGCTCTACACCGAGGGCGCCGTCATCATGGGGCTGCTGCATTTTCTGCTGCCCTATATGATCCTGAACGTCTATGTCAGCCTGGAAAGCATCGACCGCACGCTGATCGCCGCCGCCCGCTCGATGGGCTGTACCAGCGCGCAGGCGTTTCGCGAAGTGACCCTGCCGCTATCGATGCCGGGGCTGGGCGCCGGGCTGCTGCTCTGCTTCGTGCTGGCGGCCGGCTCATATGTGACGCCGCAGCTGCTCGGTGGCAGCCGCGATGCGCTGTTCGGCAACTTGATCTACGACACCATCATGGGGCAGCTCAATTGGCCGATGGGCGCCACGCTTTCCATCGTCCTGTTCGTCCTGCTCGGCGCGGCCGCGGCCGCCTATAGCCGCTATATGGGCCTATCGCAGATCATGAAGGGCCTCAGTGCATGAGAGCGGATCATCCCGATCGCGAAGGCAGATGGGCGTGGCGGCTGACCGGCGCGATCACGGTGTGCGTCTACGTCTTCATGTTTGCGCCGATCCTCGCCACGGTCGTGCTTTCCTTCAACGCCTCGATGTTCGGCGGCTTTCCCCTCACCGGCTTCAGCCTGCGATGGTACGAAAAGCTGCTCACCAACGAGCCGGTTCTCGACGCCTTCCGGACATCGATGTGGATTGCCCTGGTGACGGCAACGGTGACGACGCTGCTCGGCATCATGGCGGCATTGGCGCTGGTGCGCTTCGAGTTCCGTGGCAAGCAGGCGATCAACACGCTTGTCATTCTTCCCGCGCTGGTCCCCGAAACGATACTCGGCGTCGGCCTGCTGGTCATGATCAAAGCCGTCGACCAGCCGCGCAGCATGACGCTGCTGGTGCTCGGCCACATTCTGCTCACGCTCCCCTACGTGGTGCTGATCGTCCAGGCGCGCATGGTCGGCATAAAACGTTCCTATGAGGAGGCGGCGCTGTCGCTCGGGGCGCCGCGTGTCTCGACGTTCCGCGAAATCACGCTGCCGCTGCTCATTCCCGCAGTGCTTGCCAGTGTTCTGCTCGCTTTCACCATTTCGTTCGACAACACCTCGGCCAGCCTGTTCTGGCGGCCGGCGGGCGTCGAGACCATGCCGACGCAAATCCTTTCGATGCTGAAGATCTCGATCAGCCCCGAGGTGAACGCGCTCGGAACCGTCATGATCCTTTTGACGATCGGCATTCCCTTGGCTGGCGGGCTCATCCTGCAAAGCCTCACCTGGTTCAAGGCAAGCAAGTGAAGATGAAAATGGGAGAATGGAAATGAAACTGACAACCGCCAAACGACTGGAACGGCTCAACGAACGCTATGCCAATGGCGACATCAGCCGGCGATCATTCCTGACGCTGACGGCCGCCGCTGCCGCCGCCACCGGGCTTTCCATGCCTTGGATGGGACGGGCGCTGGCCGCGGTTTCGGAAGTGCGCTTCGACGGATGGGGCGGCGTGGTGCAGGAGGCGATCGATAAGTACGCGTTCCAGCCTTATACCGCCAAGTCCAAGGTCAAGGTCGTCCAGGGCACCTTTGGCGACGAGAACGAGATCATCACCAAGATCAAGACGTCGAAACCAGGCGACTTCCAGATCGTCCATTCTTCCGGCGTCAACTACTACATCAAATACGTCAATGGCGGTTTCAATTCGGAGATCAACGAGGCAAACATTCCGAACATGGCGAATGTCCTGACCGCCATGATCGAGCCGTTCCGCAAGATCACGCCGAAGCTGTCGGCAGTGCCATATGATTACGGCACCACCGGCATCGCCTACAACAACAAGGTCATCTCGCCGGAGGAAGCCAAGGAAAAGGGCGCCAACCTGCTTACCGACACGAAATATGCCGGCAAGATCGGCGGCTATGCCGATATGACGACGCGCGTCTGGTATGCGGCACTGCAGACGAAACAGGACCCCAACAACATCCAGGACATGGATGCGGTCTGGGCCAAGGTTCGCGAGACCCGCGACCTGGCCAAGAAGTTCTGGAGTTCCGGCGCGGAACTCATGGACCTCCTGTCGCGAAACGAGATCGTTGTCACCGACGCCTGGTCAGGACGTGTCGCCGCCCTGCAGCAGCAGGGCCAGCCGATCGGCTATCTCGACCCTGCCGGCTCATACGCGTGGATGGAGGACATGCTGGTCCTCAAGGGTTCGCCGATGGCCGAATGCGAGGAACTGATCAACTTCATGCTGGATCCTGCCACCTCGATCGCCGTCGCCGAGGGCCAGAACTATCCGCCATCGCTTGACCCCACCAAGGTGAAGCTGACCGACAAGATCGCGGCGCTTCCGGCCTTCGACCCGACTGGATCGATGAAATCGCTGACCTTCGCCGATCCGCTCTACTGGGCGAAGAACGAAGACGCCTGGACCAAGCAATGGGACAGGGTGTCGAAAGGTGCATGACGACAACAGCCACGACCAGCAGCCCCGGCCGGCTTCGGCCGGGGCTGATGGCGACCCGCTCGCCCAGAGCGAGCGGCAGCCGATAGGAAAGCCTGCGGTCGAGTTTCGCGACATCGATATTTTCTACGGCAAGTTCGCCGCTGTGCGCGATTTTTCACTGGCAATCCGCAAAGGTAGTTTCGTCACCTTGCTGGGGCCGTCCGGGTGCGGCAAAACGACGATCCTGCGCTCGATCGCGGGCCTGGTCGACATCTCCAGTGGCCAGATCTCGATCGGCGGAAAGCGGGTCGACGACATCCCGATCTATAAGCGCAACATTGGTCTGGTGTTCCAGAACTACGCGCTCTTTCCGCACAAGAACGTCTTCGACAACGTCGCATTCGGCCTGAAATACCGAAACGTGCCGAAACCGGAAATCGTGCGCCGGGTCAAGAAGGCGCTGGATATGGTGCGGCTGCCCGGCAGTGAGACAAAGCTGCCGTCACAGCTCTCGGGCGGCCAGCAGCAACGCATCGCACTGGCCCGCGCCATCGTCTTCGAGCCGGAAGTGCTGCTGCTGGACGAGCCCTTGTCGGCGCTCGACGCCAATATGCGCGAGGACATGCGCGTCGAGATCAAGAAAATCCAGAGGGAGACGGGCATCACTGCTATCTTCGTGACGCACGACCAGGAAGAAGCCTTGTCGATGTCCGACCACATCGTCGTGATGAACGCCGGCCTGATCGAGCAGATCGGCTCCCCCGCGCAGGTCTATGACCAGCCGGCCACCGCATTCGTCGCCAATTTCCTGGGCAAGGCCAACATGCTGCCCGGCAGCGTGACCGTGATGGACGGCAAGATGGCGACGATCGCGCTGGCCACCGGCCATATCGTAAAGGCGGCCGCGCCGAAGGCGCTCGAGACCGGCAGCGTGGTCACCGTCGTCGTTCGCCCGCAGAAGCTTACCGTCGGTACCGCCGGTGCTGCCAACAGGCTGGCGGGACGGATCGCCTCGACCTCCTATCTCGGCGGCAATGCGGTCTACGAGATCGACATCGGCGCCGGCACGCTGGTGCGCGCCAACACGTTGATCGACGGCCAGCCGCTGCGTGAAGGCGAAGCGGTCGATGTCTGCTTCGACCCGCTGGGCTGCGTGCTTCTCGACGCGCAAGGCTTACGCATCGCCTAGCGAGGCGGAACTGAGCCGTTCAGTCTTTCGCGTCACCCTTTGGCCCGAGAAACCGCGCATAGACCTCACCGACAATACCGCGCCGGAAAACCAGCACGCAGACCATGAAGGTCAGGCCGGTGGCGATGGTCACCGGAAAGTTCGAGGTGGCGAGCATGTTTTCCAGGCCGACGACCAGACTGGCGCCGATGATCGGCCCGGCCATGGTGCCGATGCCGCCGAGGAGCGTCATCAGGATCACCTCGCCCGACATCTGCCAGGTGACGTCGGTGAGCGTGGCAAACTGAAAAACGATCGCCTTGAGCGCGCCGGCCAGCCCGGCCAATGTTGCCGACATGACGAAAGCCGCCAGCTTGTAGTTGGCGACGGAATAGCCCAGCGAAATGGCCCGGCTCTCGTTTTCCCGGATAGAACGCAGGATCATGCCGAAAGGCGAGTTGATGATGCGCCAGATGGCGAACACGCCGATCAGGAAGACCGCCAGCACGAAATAATAGATGTTCATCGAGACGTTCAGGTCGAGCATTCCAAGCAGCCTGCCGCGCGGCACGCCCTGGATGCCGTCCTCACCTCCGGTGAACGGCGCCTGCACGCAGAAGAAGAAGAACATCTGCGACAGCGCCAGCGTGATCATGGCGAAATAGATGCCTTGCCGGCGGATGGCAAAGAAGCCCATCACAAGGCCGAGCAGCGCGGCACCTAGGACACCGAGCAGGATGCCCGCTTCCGGTGGCCAGCCCCAGACCTTGACCGCGTATGCGGTGAAATAGGCCGCCCCGCCGAAGAATGTCGCATGGCCGAAGGACAACAGCCCGGTGTAGCCGAGCAGAAGGTTGAACGCGCAGGCAAACAGCGCAAAGCACAGCATCTTCATCAGGAAGATCGGATAGACGAAGAAAGGCGCCACCAGCAGCGCCAGGATGCCGAGCCCGACCAGCGCCCATTCAAGCCGTGCCGAATTCTTGGCACGCGTCTCGCGAAGTGTCAGTTCGGCCATCTCAGGCATCCCTTCCGAACAGGCCGGCTGGCCGGACCAGAAGCACGATTGCCATGATGACGAAGACCACCAGATTGGAGGCTTCGGGATAGAAGACCTTGGTCAGGCCTTCGGCGAGGCCAAGCATGTAACCGGTGACGATCGCCCCAAGGATCGATCCCATGCCGCCGACCACGACGACGGCGAAGACGACGATGATGAGGTCAGATCCCATCAGCGGGCTCACCTGATAGATCGGCGCGGCGAGAACCCCTGCAAGTCCGGCAAGAGCGGCGCCGAGGCCGTAGGTGAGGGTCAGCAGCAACGGCACGTTGACGCCGAAAGCCTGCACCAGGCCGGGGTTCTCCGTCGCCGCGCGCAGATAGGAGCCCAGCCTGGTCTTCTCGATCAGCGCCCAGGTGCCGAAACAGACGATCATCGAGGCGACCACCACCCAGCCGCGATAATTGGGCAGGAACATGAAGCCGAGATTGGTTCCCCCGGAGAGCAGCGGCGGCACGGAATAAGGACTTCCCGATACGCCATAGTAGTAACGGAACACCCCTTCGAGCACGAGCGCGAGGCCAAAGGTGAAAAGCAGCCCGTAAAGCGGGTCGATGTCGTAAAGCCTCGACAGCGCCAGGCGCTCGACCACGACGCCGAAGCCGCCGACGATCAGCGGCGACAGGATCAGAGCCGGCCAGTAGCCGATGCCGAAGCGGGTGAGAAGCAGGTACCCGACGAAGGCGCCGAGCATATAGAGCGCGCCGTGGGCAAAATTGATGACGCGCAACAGGCCGAATATGACAGCCAGGCCCAGGCTCAACATTGCGTAGAACGAGCCGTTGATGAGGCCGACCAGCAATTGGCCGAGGAATGCCTGAACGGGTATCCCGAAGATCATCGTCATGGCGCCATCATACACCCAGCACTTCATGCAGCAGCGTCATGCGATCCGGCAGTTCGCCGACCGGAAAGCCCGCCACGACCTTGCCGTGCTCCATCAGGTAGAAACGGTCGGTGACGCGGCTGGCAAAGCGGAAATTCTGCTCGACCAGCAGGATCGTCATGCCGCGCTTTTTCATCGTCGCCAGCAGATCGCCGATGCGCTGCACAATGACCGGAGCCAGGCCCTCGGTCGGCTCATCGAGAAGCAGCATTTTCACGCCGGTTCTGAGCATGCGCGCGATCGCCAGCATCTGCTGCTCGCCGCCCGACAGCTTGGTGCCCGGGCTGTTGCGGCGCTCCTTCAGATTGGGGAAAAGATCGAATATTTCCTGCACGCTCATGCCGCCCTCGGCGACGATCGGCGGCAGAACCAGATTCTCGTCCACGGTCAGCGTCGCAAAGATGCCGCGTTCCTCTGGCACCAGGCCGATGCCTTGATGCGCGGTCCGGTGCAATGGCAGGCGCATCAGATCCTTGCCGTCGAAAAAAATCTGGCCGGTCCGCTGGCGGATCAGCCCGATAATGGCGCGCAATGTCGTAGTCTTGCCGACGCCGTTGCGGCCCAGCAACGTCACAGTTTCACCTGGAAAGACCTCAAGATCGACGCCGTGCAGCGCATGGCTCTCGCCATACCAGGCGTTGAGGCCGCGGACTGCGAGAAGCGGCGCGGCGTCACTCATCGGCGGTGCCCATATAGGCGATCCTCACCCGCTCGTCGCGGCTGACCGTGGAGTAGTCGCCGGCGGCAAGGATTTCGCCGCGCTGCATGACGGTTATCCAGTCGCAAAGATCGGCTACAACAGTCAGATTGTGCTCGACCATCAGCACCGCACGCTCCCTGGCGACCGAGCGGATGATGTCGGAAACCGTGCGCACATCCTCATGCCCCATGCCGGCCATCGGCTCGTCGAGCAGCAGCACTTTCGGGTCGAGCGCCAGCGTCGTGGCGATCTCGAGCACGCGTTTCCTGCCATAGGAGAGATCGGCGGCGGGCCTGTTCTTGGCATCGTCGAGGCCGACAGACCGTAAAAGCTCCTCGGCGCGCGGCGTCAACCGATCGAGCACAGACAGCGAGCGCCAGAACTGAACGCTGAGTCCGGCCCGTCGCTGCAATGCAACGCGCACATTGTCGAGCACGCTGAGATGCGGAAACACCGCCGAGATCTGGAACGAGCGCACCAGGCCCATCCGCGCGACCTTGGCCGGCGAGGTGCGGGTGATGTCGTGGCCGAGCAGTTCGATCCTGCCGCTGGTCGGCGGCAGGAACTTGGTGAGCAGGTTGAAGACGGTGGTCTTGCCAGCGCCGTTGGGTCCGATCAGCGCGTGGATATTGCCGTGGTAGAGGTCGAGATCGACATTCCTGACCGCAACAAAGCCGGCGAAGTCACGCCGCAAACCGCGGGCGGAAAGCACTACCCGCGGCCCATCCGGTCCAGGCGGCGCCATCGGTCCGCCAATCACTCGCCTGCCGTGGGACAGCCGCTCTCCTTGGGGCTCAGAAACGCCTCGTTACCGGGGATCGTGGCGAGCGGTTTGTAATAGTCCCACTCCTTGGTGCTCTCGCTCGGCGACTTGACCTGATAAAGATACATGTCGTGAACCATGTTGCCGTCGGCCTGCACTTTGCCGTTCGCCGTAAAGACATCGTTCACCGGCATCGCATGCAATTCCTTGGCGACCGCCTCGGTTCCATCGGTGCCGGCTTTGTCGATCGCCTTCAAATACTGGGTCACCGCTGAATAGGTGGCGGCCTGGATCATATTCGGCATGCGGTTGGTGCGCTTGAAGAAGCGCTGGGCGAACTCGCGACTCTTGTCGTCGCGATCCCAGTAGAAACCTTCGGTCAGCACCACGCCTTGCGCCGCCTCGAGACCGAGCCCATGCACCTCGGCCAGCGTGAACAGAAGTGCTGCAAGCCGCTGACCGCCCTGCACGATACCGAATTCGGCCGCTTGCTTGATCGAGTTGGAGGTGTCGAGGCCGGCATTCGCCAGGCCGATAACCTTGGCGCCCGACGATTGCGCCTGCAGCAGGAAGGATGAATAGTCGGTCGAGCCGAGCGGGTAACGCACCTCGCCAACCACCTTGCCGCCATGGCTCTCGACGAACTTTGCGGTCTGCTCCTTCAGCGAATAGCCGAATGCATAATCGACTGTGACGAAGAACCAGCTGTCGCCGCCTTGCTGGACGAGAGCGCCACCAGTCCCCACTGCCTGCGAATGCGTGTCGTAGGCCCAGTGGAAGCCATAGGGCGAGCACTGTTTACCGGTGAGTTCGGTGGTCGCGGCGCCGGTGACGATGTCAATTTTCTTCTTCTCCTTGGAAATTCCCTGGACGGCGAGCGCCACCGAGGAGGTGGTCAGTTCCATGATGGAATCGACCTGTTCGGTGTCATACCACTGCCGCGCAATGTTGGAGGCGATGTCCGGCTTGTTCTGGTGGTCGGCGCTGACGATCTCGATCGGCGAGCCTTGTACCTTGCCGCCGAAATCCTCGACCGCCATCTTGGCGGCCTCAACCGACCACTTGCCGCCGAAATCGGCATAGACGCCCGACTGGTCGTTGAGAATGCCGATCTTGATCTTGCCGTCGGAAATCTCGGCGGCTGCGGCAGGCATCGCGGTCGCTGCAAGAAGCGCGGCTGAGACCAGGTACGATATCTTCATTGGTGACTTCCTCCCTTATGGTCGACAACCGAGCAACATGTCGGCGGCAGCCTGCTGCAGCACGAAGAGTGGCCTCCCACATTCCGTCCTCGCCGGCGCAAAATCACGCAGCGCTGTACGGCCGCCGTCCTTCAAATCGTAGCATCGCTCGGCAACGCGAGAACAGTTACTTTAGTATTAGGCATCTGCGATGCCCGGCCGCCGAAGCGCAACATAGCGCCGGATCGTGCGGCGTCCAGATCGGCCTCTATTCTCGCCGAAGCAATGATTACGGCTGACGGTCCGGATATCGTTGAACGAGAATTCCCCTAGTCAACCGTCGGCTGGATGATGGCACGCGACCAGGCGGCCCTCGCCAATGCTTTGGAGAAGCGGGCGCTCGCTGCGGCAGATCGGGGTGGCAGCTGGGCAACGGGTGTGGAACCGGCACCCCGAGGGTGGGTTCATCGGGCTGGGCAGATCACCCTTGAGCACCAGCCGGCCGCGCCGCGCCCGGTCAATGCTGGGTATCGGCACGGCGGAACGCAGCGCCGCGGTGTAATGGTGTCTGGGCGCCGCAAAGACCTCGTCGGTCGGCCCGCTCTCCACGATCGACCCCAGATACATCACCGCCACACGGCTCGAGATTTGACGCACCACGGAAAGATCGTGGGCGATGAACACATAGGTCAGGTTGAACTCCTCGCGCAGGTCGGCGAGCAGATTGACGATCTGCGCCTGGATCGACACGTCGAGCGCCGAGACCGGCTCATCGGCCACGATCAGCCGTGGCCGCAGCGCCAGCGCGCGGGCGATGCCGATACGCTGGCGCTGGCCGCCGGAGAATTCGTGCGGGTAGCGCGATGCGTGCTGGGGCGACAAGTCGACCCGGCGCAGGAGCTCGGCCACGCGGTCCGCCATTTCCGATGCCGAGAGGCGTTCATGGATGCGGAACGGATCGGCCAGCAGATCGCCGACCCGCCGGCGCGGATTGAGCGAAGCGCTGGGATCCTGAAAGACCATCTGCATCTGCCGCCGCAACGGACGAAGCTGGCGCTGGGAGGCGTCGCTGATGTCGCGGCCCTCGAATTCCAGCGACCCCGAGCTGATTTCGGTCAGACGCACCAGACACCGGCCAAGCGTGGATTTGCCGCAACCGGACTCGCCGACGATGCCGAGGGTCTCCCCGGGCCAGATGTCGAGCGACACCCTATCAACCGCATGCACGGTCCGGCGCTGCGCCGGGAAGATCGAGCGGCCGACGCTATAGCGCTTCGACAGGTCGCCGGCACGAAGCAGCGGACGTTCGAGTGGCCTGGCATTCATCGTTGCATCTCCACCACGCCGCCAGGCCTCTGGGCAGCGAATTGTCTGCGCGTAGGCTCCGGCAACAGGCACGCGGCGCGATGGCTCTCGCCTTGCATGATCGGCAGTTGAACCAGACAGGCGTCGTGGCGAAAGGCGCAGCGGGGGCTGAAGGCGCAGCCTTTCGGCAGGTTGGAGAGCGACGGCGGAATTCCCGGAATGGCAGCGAGCCGGGCTGGACGTGGTCCCTCCATCGGCGGGATCGAGCCGAACAAGCCCCATGTGTAGGGATGCAGCGGCGCCCGGAACACGCTGCTCTTGCCGCCCTCCTCGACAAAGCGTCCGCCATACATAACCAGTACCCGGTCCGCGACTTCGGCGACGACGCCAAGATCATGCGTGACCAGGATCACAGCGGAACCGAACTGGTCGCGCAATCGTCCGATCAGTTCGAGGATCTGCGCCTGCACGGTAACATCGAGGGCTGTAGTCGGTTCATCCGCGACGAGCAGCGCCGGGTTGCACGAGAGCGCCATGGCAATCACCGCGCGCTGGCGCATACCGCCGGAAAGCTGGTGCGGGTAGCTGTCGATGACCCGATCCGGATTTGCGATGCCGACCGCATCCAGCAATTGCACGGCCCTCGCCCGTGCCGCTTTCGCCGACACCTTTTCATGCGCGCGGACCTGCTCGCCGATCTGGTTGCCGATCGTATGCACCGGGGTGAGCGCAGACATCGGATCCTGGAAGATCATCGCGATTTGGCGGCCGCGGATGGCATCGAGCGCACGCCGCTTGAGCCCGATCAGCTCCTGTCCCATGAAACGGATGGAACCGGAGACGATAGCGTTGGGGCTGTCGATCAACCCCATAATGGCGAGCAAGGTCTGGCTTTTGCCCGAACCGGATTCGCCGACCACACCGACGATCTCGCGCTGCTCGACGGAGAACGAAACACCTCCCACCGCCCGCACCAGGCCTTCGTCGCTGCGGAAGGAGACAGTGAGGTCCTTGACCACCAGAAGGGGAGCATCAGCCGACATTGCGCGCCCTCGGGTCGATTATGACGAAGACGACGTCGACGACGAAGTTTGCCATCACCACGAAGAAGGCGGCGTAAATCACCGTGGCCAGGATCATCGGCAGATCGAGGGTCTGCAGCGCCTCATACGTCAGTTTTCCGACACCCTGCAATCCGAAGACCACTTCGGTCAACAGCGCGCCGCCGCCGACCAAGGCACCGAAATCGAGGCCGAACATGGTGACGAATGCGACCAAAGAGGTCCTGAGGCCATGATGCAGCAGCACCCGGCGTTCGCCGATCCCCTTGGCCCGGGCGGTGCGGATGAAATCCTCCTGCATCATTTCGATCAGGCTTGCCCGCAGCACCCGGCCGTAGAGGCCGACATAAAGGGTTGCCAGCGTGAACCACGGAATGACGAGCGCCTTGAACCAGCCCCAGGGATTCTCGGTCAGGGGGATGTAGCCGAGCGGAGGAACCCAGGAAAACAGCCAGTTGTCGTGCCAGCGGCTTTGCGTCAGCAGGTTGGCGACCTCGCCCAGCCAGAAGACCGGGATCGACACACCTACCAGGCTCAGGATCATCAGCGCGCGATCAATGAATGTACCGCGCGTTGCGCCTGCGATCACACCGACGATCAATCCGCCGAGCACCCACAGCACTGCCGCGCCGCCGACCAGCGACAGCGTCACGGGAATGGCGCTTATCACGGTCGGAATGACGCGCTGCCCGCGATTGACGAAGGAGGTGAGATCGCGGCTGACGAAAAGCCGGTTCATCATCAGCCCATATTGCACCGGCAATGGCCGGTCGAGACCGAAATCGTGGCGCACCTGGATCAGCGTCTCTTGCGAAGCATTGCGGCCAGCAATGCGCGCCGATGGATCAGCGCCAGGCGTCGCAAAGAAGATCAGGAAAGCGACGACGCTGATACCGAACATAACCAGCACCATCTGGCCAAGCCGGAAGCCGAGCGCGGCAACCACTAGACGCCCCTCGGCGAGGATTTCGGATCGAGCGCGTCGCGCACGCCGTCGCCCAGAATGTTTAGAGCCAGCACCGTGATCACAATGGCTAGCCCCGGCGCCAGTGCCACGACCGGCCGCGAATAGAGCAGGCCCTGGCCGTCCTGGATGATCGTGCCCCAGCTGGCATCCGGCGGCTGCACGCCGATCGACAGGAACGACAGCGAGGATTCCGTCATCATGTTGAGCGCCAGGATCAACGGCACGAAAACGATGATGCGGGTCACCACATTGGGCATGATGTCGCGCAAAAGGATGCGCCAGGGCGATGCGCCAAGGCCGATCGCAGCGGTGACGAATTCGGCATGCATTAAGGTCAGGACATGGCCGCGGATCGGCCGCGCCACATAGGGCACATAGACGATGCCGATGATGAAGACCGGTAGCCACAGGCTGCCGGAGCGGATTTCGAACGGACCGATCTGGATACTCTGCGCAATCAGCACGATCGACAATGAAATTGCCAACAGGAAAATCGGAAAAGCCCAGAGCACGTCGAGAATGCGCGACAGGCCGATGTCGACGATGCCGCCGAAGAAGCCGGAAACGACCCCAAGGAATGTCGCGAGGACAAGGCACAGCACGGCTGCAGCACCCGAGATCAACAGCGAATCCCGTCCGCCGTAAAGCAGCCGCGCCGCGACGTCACGGCCCTGGTTGTCGGCACCCAGCATATAGGGTCCGATGCGCCAGGTCGGCCCGACCGGCGTCATGCCGAGGCCAAGGCCTTCGGTGGAGGGCTGCAGCACCGGCTGGGTCACCCCATCGACGACGATCTCGCCATTGAGATTGGTCACAAATGGATCGGTGCCGGAGACGTACCGCGCATAAAGCGGCGCCGCGAGCGAGGCGATCACGATGACGACGAGCACGGCGAAGGCAGATATTGCCGAACGATCGCCTTTCAGCTTGCGCCATGCGGTGCGCCACGGGCCATCGGTGGCCCGGCGAACCGGGATGGCAGGCTGGTCCGCAATGACATTGACCATGAACAGGATTGCCTGGGAAAAATCGCGGCCTGGAAGATGCGCTGATCCGCCGGAAAAGGAAATGCGACGGAGAGCCAGCGGCACTCCGTCGCATTGGCTCCGGTCGGCTATTCCACCCAGGACTGGCTGACAATCCAGTAGAATTGCGGGCTGAAGGTGAAGTTCTTCAGCCTGGAAGAGATCACATCGACGCGCTTTGGCGTGAACAGGACAGCGACCGGAGCCTTGTCCGTCACAGCCTTGTCGATGGCGGTCCAGAGTGTCGCGCCCTTGGCCGGATCGGCGATGGTGGCTGCCTCTGCCTCGTCCATCGATGCGTCGATCGACTTGTCGCAGAACCCCGAAATATTGACCGAGGCGTCGGAGCCCGGCGTAAACGAGGCACAGCTGAACAAGACCTGCAGGAAATTCGATGGCGCCGGGTAATCCTGGAACCATTGCGAGATCGAAATCTGCACCTTGTTATTGGTGTTCTGGATGTAGGTGAACTGTATGTTCTGCGAGATCGGCTTGACCGACGTCTTGTAGCCAAGCTGGTTGAGCACATCCTGCAGGTAGACGCCGATCGCTTTGGAGACCGTGGTGTCCTCGGTGATGATCGTCACCTCCTGACCTGCGGTTCCCGATTCAGCGACCAATTGCTTGGCCTTGTCCATATCCGGTGCTGACCACTTCTCGCCCGGATTGGCGGTGAACGGGCAATAGGCCACAAATGACGGGAAGCCCGGTGGCAGGATCTGGCAGGCCGGTTGCGCCAGATTGCTGCCGCCGAACAGCTTGACCATCGCGGCGCGGTCGATCGCGAAGTTCACTGCCTGGCGAACGCGGATGTCGTTGAACGGCGCCAGATTGGTGTTCATCGGCGCGTACCACATCGCTGTCAGCGGATGAACCGTGACCTGCTTGGCATATTTGGTGCCGAGTTCGGCGAGACGGTCGGACGGCGGCGGGTCGAACATCCAGTCCGCCTGGCCGTTCTCGACAGCGGTCACCGCCGCCTCGTCGGTTAGGCCGAATTCGTAGTCGATCTCGTCCGGATATCCGGCCGGCTGCGCTTCCTTGCTCCATTCCTTGAAATGAGGGTTGCGCACAATCTTCATCAGCTTGTTGGGATCGTAGCTGGCGATCATGTAGGGTCCGGTGCCCGGGATCGGATCGGTGCCGGCGTCCTTCAGCGGCGCGCTCGCCGGCAGGATCGACGCGTGCGGAACAGCCAGCTTCTGCAGGAACTCGGCATCCGGCTGGACCAGATTGAAGGTAATGTTTCCGGCGGCGTCGTCGACTGACAGGCCACCTTCGAGGGTACACGTCGCAGGCGTCTTCAAGCACGCATCCGCGCCGACGATGCCTTTGTAGAAGGTCCCGGCCGTCGGCCCGCTGATCTTGAAGATGCGTTGGAACGAAGCCACCACGTCCTTCGTGGTGACATCCGAGCCATCCGCGAATTTGATGCCCTTGCGCAGCTTGAAGACGTAGGTCTTGCCGCCGTTCTCGACCTGCGGGAGGCTTTCCGCCAGGTCCGCGACGACTTCGAAGCCGGTCTTGTCCCCGGCCTTCTTGTAGGTCACCAAGCCATCGTAGAGGACATAATTGATCTGGAAATACTGCAGCGTGTAGTTGATGTGCGGATCGGCGGTGCCTGCCGCGGCATTGGCCAGCAGTCGGAGTGTGCCGCCTGGCTTGCCCTCGGTGGCCAGGGCACTGTTTGCCGGCGACATCATGGACACGCCGAGCAGAGCCAGGCAGGGCATCAACGCTGCAAATGCTTTTTGGGGTCGCATATTTGTTCCCTCATGGAGGCGTCTCGGCTTTTGCCGCGCTGAGCCCGGTCGATCGACCATTGCGCGGCTGAAACAGTCTGGGTTTGCGAACGGTGTCCGCTACTTGGCCCAATCGCAAAAGACTACGGCGAGCGAAGCCGGACGGGATAGCTATTAAGATAGATAGGGTCGGACAGGCTTATCCCCGCCTATTTGTTGAGCAGCCGGCCGACATGGCTATTTGACAAGCAATCATCAGCGGGTAAGCTTGCCCGATGCAAAGCCTTCCAGGCGATCTAGAGAGCCGGTTCCAAACCGGAATGAGCATCGACGCTGCCATGGCGGTGGCAACGGAGGTGCTGGAGCCTATCGGTTTCACCGCATTCATCTACGACTATACGCCCGTGCCGGTCAGTCACAAGGGCGAGCTTATCACGCCCTCGTTGATGGCTCTGCGCAACGTGCCGCGCGACATGCAGGATCTCTGGTGCAAGGGCGGATATTATCAGCTTGACCCGGTGCAGGAGGCCGCGCTCACCGTATCGAGACCGTTTCTCTGGTCGCACAGCGGCGTTCAGAGCACCGTCATGCAGCGCGTGCTCCAGTCCAAGCACGATCCTGTGGTCAGCTATTTGCTTGACACCAGGATGACCTGCGGCGTCACCGTACCCATTCGCCTTGCCGGCGGCGATCTCGCCACCTTCACTGCGATCCGTGCCGATCCGGAGGCCGGGTTCGAGCTCGAAGCCAGACCCTTGATCGCCGAGATCGGAGATCTGGGTCATCTGCTGCATGACTCCGCCTACGCCGGTTTCGACGCCGGAATCCGCACCTGCCAACATGTCCATCTGACGTCGCGCGAACGTCAGTGCCTGCGCCTGGCCGCTGCCGGACTGACGGCCAAGCAGGTTGCGCGTGAGATTGGCCGCGCGGTGCCTACCGCAACGCTGCACCTCAACGCGGCGACGCGAAAGCTTGGCGCGCGCAACCGCTTCCATGCCATCGCGCTCGCCGCCCATTACCGGCTGCTCGAACCGGAGCATTGAGGCTCGCGACCTGCGGGCGATCGGCCTTGCCTCGGGCGAACCCATAACCGGCGAACCTATAAATAGTGCTAGCTGTAAATGCGCTGGGCCGCTTAGTACCGTCGGCCGCAAACAAGGCTTGGGAGGGGTGCACCAAAGTGGCTCCTGCCGCGCCATGATGCGGAGCTTGGACTGTGACGGCACATGCGATCACCGAAGGATTTAGCGACTACAAGGGCTATCGCACCTGGTACCGTGTGACCGGGGACATCGGGTCGGGCAAGCTGCCCCTGGTCGTCGCTCATGGTGGACCGGGCTGCACCCACGACTATGTGGACTCATTCAAGGAGCTTGCCGGAACCGGGCGAGCCGTCATCCACTACGATCAGATCGGCAACGGCAAATCGACCCATCTGCCGGACAAGGGCGGCGACTTCTGGACCGTCGATTTCTTCCTGGGCGAACTCGATGCGTTGCTCGCCCATCTCAGCATTGCCGGCCATTATGCACTGCTCGGCCAGTCCTGGGGCGGCATACTCTCGGCCGAGCACGCCGTGCGCCGCCCTGAGGGGCTCAAGGCATTGATCCTGGCCAATTCGCTGGCCTCGATGGCGCTGTGGGTGGAAGGAGCCCGGCAATTGCGCGCCGAGTTGCCAGCCGATGTGCAAAGTGCGCTCGACCGGCACGAAGCGGCGGGAACCACCGATCACCCCGGATATGTTGCGGCGACGAAGGCTTTCTACGACCGTCATGTCTGTCGCGTCGTTCCGATGCCGCCAGAGGTCGCCCGGACATTTGCGGCAATCGAGGAAGATCCGACCGTCTATCACACCATGAACGGTCCCAATGAGTTCCACGTCATCGGCACGATGCGGAACTGGACCATCGTCGACCGCCTGCATCGGATCGAGGCGCCGACCCTGGTTTTCCGCGGCTTCTACGACGAAGCGACCGAGGCCTGCGTCCAGCCCTTTCTGGATCTTATCCCGTACGTTGAAGGCCTGGTCTTCCCGAATTCCAGCCACATGCCGCATGTGGAGGAAAAGCACGACTGCCTCAGCGCCGTCGGGCGCTTCCTGGCCAAATACGATTGACGTTCCAGCACCAGGCCTTCTGTTCCAACGGATCGTCGACACGACGCAGTCGTCGTGAGGCACATTCAGAAAACCTCGAACCGTCGTCCCATTTCTCCGCCGACGCATATTGTTATGCCTCGGTGATGGCGACGCCACGCTATGTGGATGTCCCGCAAAGGCCTGCAGGGTCGTCCGATGAGGCCAAATCACGGGCAGAATGCCAGATCACGGACAGCATACACGGACAGCATAAAGGAGCCCATTCGAGCGCCTTTTCCATTGCCCGCGGAGGCGGAGGCCTAAACGTTGCGGCGCAGATTGGCATGTCGCCGGCATGGCCGCAATCAGCCTGCCTTCCCCTGAACTGGCATCCCGTCGCTGAAAAACCTGACGGATACGGAGGACCAAGTTGCCGGTGGGTACGGAAAGTATCGGACCCAAAGTTTCGCCAAGCAGTTGCAACCGAATTCATTAGCCGGCGTTAAAGTGCGGGTGATCTAGCGGGGGCATGGGGAGGCTTTCATGCAGACGTATCTCGTCGAGCGTATGGACGGCGATGATGTTATCTCGGTGCGCGTTGTCAACGCGCCGAGTCCGTTCAGAGCCGCAGCCATGATGACGGACGGGCGTATTACCTTCCGAACGTGGGAAAAGGATTGGATCCGCGTGACCGACGAAAATCGGGGACAGATCTATGCATATTGTTTCGTCCCCGGCAGCTATTCCGATACCGAAGCATCGCCGGTATCGCGCGGGAGAACCACCGAATAGGCAATATGCCTGAATAGCGGCAATTCCATCTTCGACCCCACCGTGGTCTTCGAGCCCGCCTTGGCATGTGTCCGTGTCATGCGCACCACAACAGCCAGCGAGCCCGGCATGATTGGTTCGGCCGGTGGCTTGCGAAACAGGCGAAGTGACTAACCAAGCGTCCTTGAGGAAGATCGGGGCATCATCAGAATGATCGATGAAAAGATTGGGGCGGGGGGCGATAAGTGACCCTAATCTTAGCGTAGGCAACTCATGTCTTCGGCATATTTGGGATCAGAAGTCGCGGATCAGGATCTAGCGGTGGATTGTCAGACAACGACCTCCGATAATTGGTCAAGTGTCCCACAATACGCACTGGATCAGGGTGGTCCCGTACTGCGTCCATTTCAAAGATTGGGCGTCGATTTTACCAACATTGCGGCCTTCGATCACCTGAGAAATGTCGTCCGCCAGTACCCCGACAAGCTTGCAATCAGCGACGGCGCCAATCGTCTGACCTATTCCCAGCTCCTCCGGTCAGTCGAGACGCTGTCCCACCAGATCGCGGCGGCCGTCCCAGACGGACAGGCGATAGGGATTCTTCAGGCCAACTCGGCCTGGTATCCCATTGCCATGCTGGCAAGCATGACGGCTGGGCGGCCTTCGGTGCCACTCAACGCGCGAGATCCTAGCTCGCGTATCCTTGAAATCGTGGCCGGGGCGCGGCTCTCAGCTGTCCTGGGCGAGGGCAATGTCCGACCCGATGGTTTGCCTCACCTGGTCAGTTGGATCGATGTGTCGACCAGTGCGGCCTCGCAGGCTGGGCAAGTGCCTCGTTCTTATTCCGTCTCGGTCGATGCGCCCGCCATCGTGCTTTATACGTCAGGGAGTACGGGCCGGCCCAAAGGCATCGTTAACAGCCAGCGCAGCTTGCTGTGCCGGGTCCAGCAATATGTCGATGCGTGCCACATCAACTCGGATGATGTTTTCCTGCCATTGACAGGACCGGCCACAATCGCCGGGTGCCGGGAGATTCTTGCTGCTCTTCTCACCGGCGCCACCTTGCATCTGGTCGAAGTCGAAGCGGTCGGCTTGCGCGCCGTTCAACGCCTGGTGCGATCCGAAGACGTGACAATCACCTATCTGGTGCCGGCACTGCTTCGCGCGCTTATGGCAGACGGACCTGCAGAAGCGTTCCATTCACTCAGAGTCGCCCGGATCGGTGGCGAGAAGGTGCCCTGGACCGACATCGCCCTGCTGCGCAAGGCCGTCTCCGATACGTGCCTTATCCAGATCGGTTATTCGTCAACCGAGACCACCGGCTCGCAATGGTTCCTGCCGCGAGACTGGCCAGAGCATGGAGATTCGGTTCCAGTTGGCTGGCTGCTGCCTGGAATCACCTTCGCAATTGTCGACGAAGCGGGCCGCCGTGTTCAACCGGGCCGCAGCGGAGAGCTTCTGATCAGGAGCCCGTATGTCCTGCTTGGCCATTGGGAGGACGGGGCGGTTGTGCCGGCAACATCAGACCCGCACGATCCAGGCCTTCGGATTTTCGCGACAGGTGACCTCGTTCGACTTGATGATCAAGGCCTACTGCACATCGTCGGTCGCAAGGGGCGCCAGGTAAAAATCAACGGTCGACGCGTCGAGCCTGCCGAACTCGAACGGGTGCTGCGTTGTGCACCCTCTGTCGCGGATGCCGTGGCAATCGTGACGGCCGCGAATGAGCTTGTCGCCTTTGCTGTTCCTCGGCGCTCGGCCGAAGCGACCTTTTCGGACGAGCTTCGCCAGCTTGTCAGGACCAATCTGCCGCCGCCGCTGCGTCCCTTGCGGTTGCACACGATCGCCGAGATTCCGCGTCTGCCGAGCGGCAAAGTCGACATCACGACACTTGCAGAGATGGATCTTTCAGCCAGAGAGACAGCGGCGACCGCGCGTCCGCTCGAGCCGCGAGGCAAGCTGACTGCGCAGCAGGTCGTTCAGCGGGCATGGACCAGCATTCTCAATACGCGCGTAGCGGCAGGACGCTGGGATGACGCCGGAGGAGATTCGCTAAAGCTGCTGCACTGCGTCATGGAAATCGAAAGCGCCATCGGGCAGGAACTCGGCCTTGAGGCCTTCACCGTCGGGATGAGCCTGGAGCAAATGGTCAAGGCGGTCGTGTCCGCCCAGGCAGGCGATCAAAGCGCGCGCGCCCAGAAGCACGACCCTCCCGTTCTTTTTCTGTTCCCGGGGTCCGTCGGCTATGGCCCGAGCCTTGCTGCCTTTGCAGCAGCGATGGGCAAGGTGACCCGTGTTGCCCCGATCAGGTATCCGGCCCTGGCTATGATACTGCGCGGACAAGACAGCCTCGCCGATATGGCCGACGCCGCCGTCGACCAGATCCGCCGCGCCCAACCCTCGGGCCATGTACGACTTCTCGGCCATTCGCTCGGCGGCGCTGTTGCCTTCGAAGTTGCGGCGCGGCTGCTGGCAGCGGGGCGAACCGTAAAGTTCCTCGGCATCCTCGACACCAGCCTCGTCGGGGAGCGAAGCGCCCGCTGGGAGACGTTTACGCGCACAGTCAATCGAATCCGAACCAACCGCGTGTCCGCTTACCGGATGGCTTGCCGCGCCCTCGCGAAAGTTGCCGTGGCAATGAAGCGTGAGGCACAACTGGTCCAGTTTCTCGACCGCTTCGCTCAAGGACAGTTCAACGCGACGAGCTTTAGAACCAAACTGGAACTGCAAGAGGTTTTGCGGGCGCGAGCTTTCTTCCAGTGGGTGGCAGAGCCAAAGCCGGCTCTGCCGATCACAGGCACCCTGTTCCGCTGTGCTCGACCCGGAATGCCTCTGGCAATCGGCTGGGATAACGTCTTCGCCCATCTGGACGTGATTCCGATCGTCGGCAGCCACATCGATCTGGTTGTAGAGCCTCACCTTACCACCAATCGTCCCCTTATCGAGAAAGCGGTGGCGAAAACCTATTCGCCAATCGAGTCTCGCAAACTGGAGTACAAGCCATCGACCTGATCTCATCATTCGGCAAAGACGCCCTGGTGCTCGACGCTGGCGCGGAAGTCGATCGCATCGTCCAGATCTTGCGCCAGCAGGTCCTTGGCACGCTGCGACGTCGAGGCGTGGTGGTCGGCCTCTCAGGCGGCATCGACAGCTCCGTCGTTGCGGCGTTGTGTGTTCGCGCCTTTGGGAAAGGCAAGGTCCTCGGGATATTCATGCCGGAGCGCCATTCCTCCGGCGACTCACTGAGGCTCGGCCGCATTGTCGCCGCACACCTTGGTATCGAAACGATCCTGGAGGATATGACGCCGGCCCTGGAAGCGATCGGCGCCTACAGACGACAGACCGAAGCAATCCAGACCGTCGTTCCCGAATATGGGGACGGCTGGAAATGCAAGCTGGTGCTCGCCTCGGTTCTCGAGAGCAACGGTCTCAACATCACGCGCCTCACGGTTCAGGACCCCGAGGGCAGGACCGACACAGTGCGCCTGCCGTCGGCAGCCTATCTGCAGATCGTCGCTGCAACCAACTACAAGCAGCGCCTGCGCAAGATGACCGAATATTACCATGCCGACCGCCTCAACTACGCGGTAGCGGGCACGCCGAACCGCCTGGAGTACGACCAGGGCTTCTTCGTCAAGCAGGGCGACGGAATTGCCGACCTGATGCCAATCGTCCACCTCTACAAGACCCAGGTCTACCAATTGGCCGAATATCTTGGGGTGGACGAAGAGGTCCGGCGCAGACCGCCCACCACGGACACCTTCTCGATGGCGCAGAGTCAGGAGGAGTTCTACTTCGCGCTTCCTTATTATCTGATGGATCTGTGCCTCTACGGCTTGAACCATGGGATCGCCGACGAAGACGTCGCTGAGGCAACCAGCCTCACGGTGATGCAGGTCCAGAAGGTTTTCAAGGATATCGACAGCAAGCGGCGCGTCGCACGTTATCTTCACGCGCGGCCGTTGGTGTCCTCTTCAATGGGCGAGGGCTAGGGCGATGTGCGGCATCGCCGGAATTGTGTCGCTGAGCGCCGCAGCGGCGCCCCCTTCCCGGGATGCGCTGATACGTATGGCGGGCGCGCTGGCGCATCGCGGCCCGGACGAGCGCGGCCTTTACCGGGACAGACGTGCGGGATTGGCGCATGCCCGCCTGTCCGTCATCGATCTCGCAAGCGGCCAGCAGCCACTCGCCGGCGCGGGCGACACGATGTGGATCGTCTTCAACGGCGAAATCTTCAATTACGTCGAGCTGCGACAAGATCTGGTCGCGCTCGGTTATCGCTTCCGCACACGCAGCGACACCGAGGTCATCGTCCATGCCTATCATGCCTGGGGCGAGGCCGCCTTCGAGCGAATGAATGGGCAGTGGGCAGTCGCCATCTGGGACTCCGTGGCAGGTCGTCTCGTCTTGTCTCGGGATCGGTTCGGCATCTGCCCGCTGCACTTTTGCGAGCATGGCGGGCGGCTTTACTTCGCCAGCGAGGTGAAGGCCATTTTCGCGGCCGATGCGGATATACCCCGCGCCTTCGATCCAGCCGGCATCGATCAGACTTTCACACTCTGGACTGTCGCGCCGCCACAAGGCGTGTTTGGAGGAGTAAGCGAACTCACGCCGGGGCATGTCCGCATTTATGACAGCGGCGTCGTCCGGGAGCGGGCTTTTTGGAAGCCTGACTATCCAGAGGTTGACGGACCCGGCGATGATGAATTCACCGGCTCGCTTGATGACGCGGTGGAGGAAGTGCGCAGCGCCCTGGAAGCCGCGACGGCGCTCAGGATAGTACGCGCCGACGTGCCGGTCGGCTGCTATTTGTCCGGCGGGCTCGACAGCTCGCTGGTCGCCACGCTGGGGAGACGCTTCGCGGGCGAGCGCTTCCAGACTTTCTCGCTACGTTTTGCCGACGCCGAGTATGATGAGACGCATTTCCAGCGCTTGGTTGCCGGCGTGGCCGGCAGTGACCATCATGAGGTGGTTGTTTCGCGCAGCGATATCGCTGGCATCTTCCCTGAGGTGATCTACCACACCGAGCGGCCAATCCTCAGGACCGCGCCGGCGCCGCTATTCCTGCTCTCGAGACTGGTGCGCCAGCACGGCATCAAGGTCGTGCTTACCGGCGAAGGGGCCGACGAAATGTTCGCCGGCTACGATTTGTTCCGCGAGGGCAAGGTCCGCCGCTTCTGGGGACGCCAGCCCGCCTCGACGCGACGCTCGCGGCTGCTGGAGCGCCTCTATCCCTATCTCAGCCGCTCGCCGGTGCAGCAGCAGGCAATGGCACGCCAGTTCTTCGGGCGCGACATTCACGCCTGTGACGCCCCTGGTTTTGCGCATGGCACGCGCTGGCGTACCACAAGCGCCATCAAGCGGCTGTTTTCGGCAGACATGCGCGCCCAAACGGAGCGCCGCAACGCCGTGTCCGAGCTGCTTGCCCGCCTGCCGCCGGAGTTTTCGCGATGGGGCTCTCTTGCGCAGGACCAGTACATAGAGATTCAGACGCTGATGTCGGGATACCTGCTTTCCTCACAAGGGGACAGAATGCTGATGGCTCATTCCGTCGAGGGGCGCTTCCCGTTCCTCGATCATGAACTCGTGAGACTCGCGAATTCGCTTCCGGCCGCCTACAAGCTGCGCGTGCTCGATGAAAAGCATGTGCTGAAGCGCGTAGCGCAACCGATCGTGCCGTCGGAAATCGTCACCCGCAAGAAGCAGCCTTACCGGGCTCCCAACGCGCTTTGCTTTGTCGCAGATGGCGCTCCGGCCTACATTCGCGAAGCACTTTCGGAGGCGGCGCTGCGCGAAACGAACGTCTTCGATCCCAAGTCGGTTACCCGGCTCCTGAGCAAGTGCCAGGCCAGCGCCGGCGGCGGCGACCTGTCCAACTCCGACAATATGGCGCTGGTCGGAGTGCTGTCGACGCAGCTTCTCCATCGGCAATTTATCGCGAGCCGTCCAAGTGGGGCCCGCACGCTCAAGCTCAGCATCGATATCGACCGCGAACACCGCGAAGAGGTGCTCGCATGATGCATGGCGCCGTACCGCTCCTGCACGACTATCTCACCCACTCTGCCAGCCGGCTCGGCGAGAAGGTGGCCCTGGTGTGCGGCAATCAACGCGTCACTTATGGCGATCTCGATATGCGTTCGAACGCCATAGCGCACCATTTGACCGATGCCGGAATTGCGCGTGGCGATCGCGTGGTGGTCTTCGCCGACAACACTGTCGAGGCCGTCGTTGCGTTCTGGGCGGTGCTAAAGGCCAACGCCGTGGTGTGCATCGTCAATCCGCTCACCAAAAGCGACAAGCTTGATTATCTGCTCAACGATTGCCGCCCGACGGCACTGATCACCGACAAACACCTGCACTCGATTTTCAGGGAGCCGGCGCGGAATTGCCCATCGTTGCGCCGCATGATCGTCTCCGGGCCGATCGAACACAGCGACCTGCAAGAATTGCCGCATGCTGTGCGCTGGGACGCCGCGGTCGCGGCAGCCCGCAGCACGCCGCCCTGGCGCCGCTGCATCGACATCGATCTCGCTGCGATCATTTATACGTCCGGCTCGACGGGCGAGCCCAAGGGCGTGATGCTGACGCATCGAAACATGATCGCCGCGTGCGCCTCGATTTCCTCATACCTGGCGCTTGCCGAAGACGAGGTGATCCTCAATGTCCTGCCGCTCGCCTTCGACTACGGTCTTTACCAGATGATCATGGCATTCGGCGCGGGCGCCCGGCTGGTGCTTGAGCGCTCATTCGCCTTCCCGGCGCAGATCCTTGGGCTGATCAAGCAAGAAAGGGTGACGGGTTTTCCCGGCGTACCGACCATCTTCGCCGCACTCGGGGAGCTCAGGTCTCTCAGGGATCAGGATTTTTCGAGTATTCGCTACGTCACGAACACTGCGGCCGCCCTGCCGCTCAAGCACATTCTCCTGCTGCAGGAACTGTTTTCTGGCGCCCGCATCTATTCGATGTACGGCCTTACCGAATGCAAGCGCTGCACCTACCTGCCGCCGGAGGATCTGGAGCGAAAGCCGTCGAGCGTCGGGATCGCCATCCCCAATACGGAAATGTGGATTGTCGACGAGCATGACAGCCGGGTCGGCCCCGGCATCGTTGGTCAGCTCGTCATCCGCGGAGCGACGGTGATGAAGGGCTATTGGGGCAAACCGGAGGCGACAGCCAGGAAGCTCAAGCCCGGCCCGCTGCCGGGTGAGCAGGTCCTATACACCGGCGACTACTGCCGGATGGACGCCGAGGGCTACCTCTACTTCGTCGGTCGCGGCGACGAGATCATAAAATCGCGCGGAGAGAAGATAGCGCCGAAGGAGGTGGAAAACGTGTTGATGAACATTGCGGGCGTACGGGAAGCCGCGGTCATCGGCGTTCCGGACGAACTGCTCGGGCAAGCAGTGAAGGCATTTGTCGTGATGGAGCAGGGAAGCATGATCGGTGAAAAGCAGTTGCAGAAAGAGTGCCAGAGACGGCTGGAAAACTTCATGGTTCCGAAGTCCATCGTCATCGTACCCAGTCTGCCGATGACCGACACGGGTAAGCTCAAAAAAACGGCCCTGTCATGAGTCGGTACCAGGGCGAAGTTGATCAGCATTCATCTTTTGTACCGGAGGCGAAATAAATGTTATCTACCAAGGATAGAACCGATACCTGCAGCGAACAAATTCGCGCTTTCCTGGCCTCGAATTTCTATATAGCCGATCCCGAGAGCCTGGAGAGCGACACCTCGCTCCTCGACCAGGGCATCGTGGACTCGACGGGTGTGCTCGAGGTTATCGGCTTCATCGAGGAGACCTTCGGCATCACGGTCGAAGACAGCGAGCTGCTGCCGGAGAATCTCGATTCCATCGAGGGAATTGCGCAATACGTCATGCGCAAGAGAAACTGACGCAAGAGAAACTGATTTCCGAAATCTCGCGCAACTCTGTTTCAACTTCCCGGCCGTTTCTAGCCGCGACAGCGCGTCTACCTGCCGCGGCTGCGATGCTTACGCCTGCGCCCTCGTATGTCCCACAACCACCCTGACCTCACCGGCCTGGTTGGTGACTGCCCGGATACTCTCATAGGCCTTGGAACGCTCGAGCAAACTCATGACCTGCCGATCCTGGCCAAGCCCCACTTCGAAAAGCAGGATGCCTCCGCGCCGCAAATAGCGCGGCGCCTCCTTGAGCACCCGCATGTGGATGCTCAGGCCGTAGGGGCCGGCTGCGAATGCTTCACGCGGCTCGAGCTCGACCAGATGCGAACGGTCGCCCTCGAGCCGTTTTTCCGAAATGTAGGGCGGGTTGCAAACGATCACGTCGATCGTGCCGTCGAGCTCCAAGCCTGAGAAGGCGCTGAACAAGTCGCCCTGAAGCACCGTTACCCGGTCCTCGATTTTAAGATGGGTGACGTTGCGGCGCGCGACCTCCACGCATCCGTCGGTAAGATCGCTTGCCCACACGCGCGCGGTGGGAGCGTGGTGCGCGATGGCGCACGCCAGATTGCCCGCCCCACAGCACATGTCGACAACGCGAGGCACCGGCAGGTTCAGTTGGCTCAGGACATCGAGAGCGGCCTTGCCGAGCAGTTCCGTTTCCGGCCGAGGAACAAGCGCACCGGGCGAGACCAGCAACTGCAATCCCATGAAGGTGCTGCGCCCCCTGCCGTAGGCATCGGCAACATTGATCTCTTCGCTCACGACACTCGCCTCCCCGATTTAGCCGGCGTTGGTGGCCGACGTACCGATGAAGTGTATCTCAAAACCGTTTAACTCTCGATCGACAAAATCAAAACCCATCCGTCGCCAGACGCTTTGAAGCCTTGATGCTACAAAGATGATCATAAGCTTCTGCCGGGTGTCATGATTAGGAATATCTCCTTACCTGACCCGGTTATCCCCAGCCTGGCGAGCCAGTTGCCGAATTCTCAGCCTGGCGTCACGATTTTGCTACATTTTAATCAAAGAAGGCACGTATGTAAGCAATTCGTAATGTTCAGCAGCGGGGCGGGGCTGCTGCTTCCCGGAAGGTTAAAGTTTGTCCCTCATCGAAAGAATCGACGAGATTGCGCGGCAATTTCGCGTCAACGAGCGCACATCATGAAGTCGACCAAAGGGCGCTCGCTCGATCTCCGCTCCGCAATGTTCGGCTGTGTGCACGGCCTCGTCGGCGTAGGCGTTTTCTCGGCATTGATAAATATCCTCGCCTTGACCGGCTCCGTCTACATGCTCCAGGTCTATGACCGCGTGCTGCCTTCGCAGAGCGTGCCGACTCTTATCGGATTTACAGTCGGGATGCTGGGACTTTACGCGGCCTATGGGCTCCTCGATTTCGTGAGGCTTCGCCTGTTGGTCCGCATCGGCAGCCGCCTGCATAGAAATCTGCAGCAAAAAGCGTTCGCAGCCTCGCTTTCCCTGCCCCTCGTCGCCGGGCCGGATGCGAACCGGGTACATCCGCTTCGTGATCTGGACCAGCTACGTGGCTTTCTTTCCGGGCTCGGGCCGACAGTCTTGTTCGACGCTCCCTGGATACCATTTTATATGGTGGTCATCTATCTGCTGCACCCCGCGCTTGGCGTGCTGGCAACGCTCGGCGCATGTGCCGTTGTGTTTTTGACGGTGGTTGCCGAGATCATCGGCCGCAAACCAGCGGCTCGTGCATCTGAGACACTCGTAGCGCAGCGGCTTCTGGCCGACTCCGGCCGCCGCAACGCAGAGGTTGTTCAGGCGATGGGCCTTTCCGCCCCGCTTAGCCGGCGCTGGAACGAGGTCAGTCATCTTTATCTGAAGAACCAGGAACGGCTCTCCGACGTCGTCGGCGCAGCAAGCTCACTGTCGAAGACGCTCCGAATGGCCCTGCAATCATGTGTGCTGGGGCTTGGTGCCTACCTTGTGATCGGCGGCGAGGCCTCGCCCGGCGTGATCATTGCATCGTCCATATTGCTGGGCCGCTCGCTGGCACCGGTCGATGTGGCGATCGCAAACTGGAGAGGGTTTCTGGCAACCCGCAAAAGCTATTCCGAGCTGGCGGCAGCCCTGGATGCTTTTGATAGCCAGCAAGAGCCAATGGAACTGCCCGGCCCGAAGGCTGAGCTTGCGGTCGAGGAATTGACCGTCGCGCCACCAAGCCTGCAGAAGCCCACCATCTTCAATGTAAGCTTCCGCTTGGCGAGAGGCGCAGGGTTGGCGGTCGTCGGCCCGAGCGGCTCCGGCAAGACCACGCTCGTGCGCGCTTTGGTCGGCGCATGGAAGCCGCTTCGTGGCACGGTAAGATTGGACGGCGCCTCGCTCGATCAGTGGAACTCAGAACTGCTCGGCATTCATATTGGCTACCTGCCGCAGGACGTTGAGCTGTTCGACGGGACGATCGCCGACAACATTTCGAGGTTCGGCGGTAAAAGCGACGCAAAAGGCGTGCTGGCAGCTGCCAAGGCTGCGGGCGTGGACAAGATGATCATGCGTCTTCCGCAGGGTTTTCAAACACGCATCGGAGAAGGCGGCGCGGCCCTTTCGGCTGGGCAGAGGCAGCTCGTCGGGCTTGCCAGGGCACTTTACGGCGATCCATTCCTCGTCGTTCTTGACGAACCAAATTCCAATCTGGATGCAGACGGTGATGCTGCTTTGGCCGGCGCAATCCTGGCAGTGCGTCGGCGCGGCGGTATCGTGATCGTCGTTGCGCATCGCCCCTCCGCTCTCGTCAACATCGATCAGGTACTCGTCCTGTCGAACGGGATGCTCCATTCGTTCGGCTCGCGCGAAGACGTTCTGGCAAATGTGGTCCGGCCCTTCCCGCGCCCGGACAAGCCAAACATTGTCGTTCCGCTGCAGCACGGTGCAAGCGGGCATGCGTGAGGTATTGCTTAGTGTCTAACGTGACCATGTCGTCATATGCTGCGGTTGGCGGCGAAGGCCCGCCGACCGGGCAGAAGCCGCAGCCGGATGGGATTCGAGCCAATCTACCCTGGGGTACTCTGGTCCGGAGCCTAGCAGCACATTGTCGTTCCGCCGCACAAGGGTGCAGCCGGGCATATGCGAGGTATCGCTCTGCTGTTGCCGTGTCATACGTCGCAGCCGGTGGCGAAGGCCGTTCGTTGGAGACGAAGCCAGAGCCGGATGGCATCCGGGCCAATCTGCTCTTGGGCCTGGCAACCAGCTTGCTGTTGATCTTTGGCGGCGGGCTCTGGTTGGGATTGACCAAGATTGCCGGCGCGGTGATTGCGCCCGCAACCGTGGTGGTCGAAAGCAACATTAAAAAAGTCCAGCATCAAACCGGCGGCACCATCGGCGGAATCTTCGCTCAGGACGGCGATCATGTGAAGGCCGGCGATGTGTTGGTCAGGCTGGACAACACATTGACCCGAGCAAACCTGCAGATAGTCACCGAGGACCTCAATCGCGCCACCATTCGTCTGGCCCGACTGGAGGCCGAGCGCCAGGGTCTGCCGGAAATGCAGACCCCGCCCGACCTTCGCGCTCAAATGGGCGACCCGCAAGTGGCGGCACTTGTCAGTGGCGAGCGTGCCTTGTTTGAAAGCCGTGCTGCGGCGCTGGCTGGCCAGAAGGCACAATTACAAAGCCGCGCGAAGCAGCTGGAACGTCAGATCGATGGCCTCAAATCGCAGCAGTCTGCAACGGACGAGTCTCTGGATCTGCTGACCAAGAACCTTGCGGATGTCGAATCTCTCTACGCAAAGAAGTTGGTGTCCAAGGAGAGGTTGAGCAATGTCAGCCTGGACAAGACCCGGGCTCGCGGCGAATCGGGACGCCTTGTCGCAGCGATAGCAGAGGTCCAAGCTCACATCAGTGAAACGGACCTGCAGGTGCTTCAGCTCGACGAACAAATGCGGAGCGACGTGACCAACGAACTTCGCGAAACGGAAGCCAAGCAGACCGAGCTCAGTGAGCGCAAGGTGGTGGCCGAAGACGAACTCAGCAGGACAGACATTCGTGCCCCGCAATCGGGCACAGTACAAGAATCCTCGGTCCATACCGTAGGAGGCGTGATTGGCGCGGGAGAGGTGCTCATGATGATTGTGCCCGATTCCGACAACCTTGTCGTCGACGCTTCCATTCCTCCGTCGCGTATCGACGAGATTCATCCCGGACAGCAGGTGTCGATCCGCTTTCCAGCGTTCGACGCCGGCACCACACCTGCTTGCGAAGGCTCGGTCAAGCGCGTCTCAGCGGATCTGATCAAGGATCAGCAACGCCAGCTTTCCTTTTTTTCGGCGCGTATCGACGTCGAGAATGAAGCGACGTGCCTGACAGGAGAGAAAATCCTCAAACCGGGCATGCCCGCCGAAGTCCACATAAGAACCGACGAGCGCAGTGTCTGGTCCTACTTGATGAAGCCCCTCACCGACCAGTTTTCCAGAGCTTTCAGGCAGTAAAGCGGTTGCCACACTCAACCGACAGCGCGGCGGCCGATTGGATCGGGGCGCAGCCGATCTATCGGGTCGCCGCATTTTCGAGAGCGCTGCTGAATCTGACCTCGATCGTGTCTCCCGGCATGACCTCGGTGTCTTCTTGGGCAAGCTGTTTTCGCCATTCTTCGCCGACCTTGCGAATGATCGTGACCTCGGCCTGGATCGTTTCGCCGGCAACCGGCAACGGCAGAGCGGCCGCTCCCGTGGGCTGCAACTTCTGGCTGGCGGCGCGAAGTCTTGCGCCAACGTCGGCAAGACGCACGTTGGTATCCTTCAACTCAGTCAGCAGACCCATTCTTCTTTGGTTGACATTGCGTTCGTGCTGTCTGGTAAAATCGTCCTGCTGACGTCGTGCTCTCATAAGCTCAACCGACGTTTCGAGTGCCCGGCTGGAAGAAAGAACCAAAGCGCGCCGGACATCGGCAAGCCGGGTATTGGTTAGATTTCCGGACTCAAACGCTTTCCTTACGCGCGCCAGCTCGTCTTCGTCCGCCTTCACTCCATCCGCTTCGGCCTGCTCGCGCTTGAGCAGGGTCTCGGTTTGTGCAGCAGCATCCTTGCCACTTTTTTCGAGAAAGCCCTGCTCTTGCCGGAAGTTGTCCAACGAGAGCTTCAGCCCTTCCGCTTCAGCCTGCGCGATCGCCGACGCAAAACTTGCCGGCAAGGGAGATCCTTGTGGTGGCTGCATGTCGAAAGTCGGTTTGTCCTGAAGTTCGGCGCGGATGCGGGCGCTATGAAAATAATCTCTCGTATATTCCCCCCAAAGCGACTCGTAATCGCGCCGCAGATCCACCGGATCCGGGCCAACCTGGTTTGCCCGGGACCGCAAAAGGCTGAAACCGCCTGACACGGCAATCGCCTGCCGCACGGTCATCAGCGGGCGGTAGGCCTGCTGTCCGGGAGTGAGCACGTCGCCGGTCACATAGATCGGCCTGTACTCCGCAACCACGGCGGTCACGTCTGTCGGCTTGATGACGATCATTTGCTCCCGCCCATCAGGCAGACGCTGGTGGAATATCTTGGTCGGCAAGATCGTCTGCATGCGCGTTTGCAGTTCAGCCGGAGTTAAGCCCCCCACCGAAACCATCCCGACTTCGGGAAGCGCGATCGTGCCGTCCATCTGGACCACCGCACGTTGCGTTCGCTCCGGGATGGAGGCAATTCCAATCTCGACGGTGTCGCCGGCAGAAAGTCGATAGGCGACCCGCGGTTCCGCTGCAGCAGCCGTATTCATGGCAGCCAGCATACCGAACACGACAAGAAGCATTCGATCAACGAGGACCATTGGCGGCAATCTCCTTCTGGTTCGACCGCGGCTCTTCCGGCCAATCGAGACGGGTGACGAATTCGTAGACCGGCCCGCCAGGCACGCCCCAGTTGCTCGACCAGATTACCTGTGAGCCGTCGGGGGATGGCGAGGCATGGGTCTCGCTCCAGTAATCGGACGGGACGTTGTGAGTTTGCGTGACGCGTCGAACCTCCCCGCTGCCGTCGAGGCGAAGCGCGATCACCTCTCGCGCATATGGCGCCCAGTCGGGATTGGCAGATATCTCTTCCGGCTTGCCGCCATAGCTTACGAACACCCAACCGCGCCTGTCCAATGCCCGCAGGGATGCATGCTCGGCTTCGCCAAACTTCATAAGTGAGGTGACCTTTCCGTCGGCCAGCCTCCTTTTGATGACGTGATATTTGTCAGGGTCGGACTTGCTGATGCCCACGAAAACTTCGCTGCCATCTTTATCCACCGTCATATCGCCATGGCCGGGGCGATGATGGTCAGTCCACCTCTGCCGCAACGTCCCGTCGACGGAGAAAATAGCCCGCTGCTCTGTGTCCTCGTTCACATTCTGAAAGCACAGGATGTTCGCACCGAGCGGGGAGATCGAGCAGGCGCTGACGGTTCCGGCAAGCTGAGCAAGATCGATGTCCGGAAATTTCCGGCGCTGCTTGAGATCATAGGCAAATACAACCATCGCGCCATCCCCACGGATTGCGCGCACTGCTATGCGATCGCCGTCACGGCTGGGATTGCCTTTGGACGGCCCGAACTGAAGATCACGATAATTCGGTGAAACGAACAGGACGTCTTCGCGATTGGTCCGCGGCGCCCAGGTCGAAATTTTCCGGTCCTGAACGCAGATCATCAGATCGGCATTTTGCGGATGCCATTCGCATTCAGCCGATCGAGCACGACGGAAGAGCGGGACATAGGTCTGCCCGTCGAAAAAGCACATGCCATTGCAGCCGTTGGTGATGACGAGGAGAGTCTGGTCCGAATTCCAGGCCTGGGCGCTGGAATAACGGTGGCTGCAGAATTTTTTCTCGCATACGACTCCATTCCCAAGGGCCCCAGGCTTGGTAATGCGCATGAAAATTGTCCCGAAGGCTGGGTCGGTCGCGGGTTGGAGATAATCGGGCAAGTCCATCGTCACTGGCGCAACAAATTGTCTCGACGCGCTGCTTTGCCGACTGCCTGCCACGGTCAAATCCAACGACAAGGCAGCCGCAATCAACAGAGCCAATCCTCCCGGGCGAAAGCTCATGTCATGTAGCCCATCTCGTGTCGCACCCGGCCTTCGCTGAGGCGCCCTTGCCACCATCCGATGGTCCGCTCCAGGCCTTCGCGCAGGCTGGTCTGGGCACGCCATCCAGTCTTGCTTTCGAGGAGCGAAGAATCGGCCAGCAAGGCACGCACCTCGGAATTCTGCGGCCGCAGGCGGCGCTCGTCTCGGTGGATTGGTTTCTTGCAGCCACTCAACTCGATCACCAGATCCAATATGTCCGAGATCGTCACGGCGCGCTGGCTTCCGGCATTGTAGGCATGGCCAAATTCGAGCTCGGCGGAACCTGCGGTCAAAAACGCCGCCGCGGTGTCTTCCACGAAAGTAAGATCGCGGATCGGGCTTGTGTCTCCCACCATGATCGCCGGGCATTTCTTGTCGAGAGCCTGGCGTATAATGGTCGGTACTATGGCCCGCTCACTCTGGCGCGGGCCGTACGTATTGAAGGGCCGCATGATAACCACAGGGATGTCGAACGATCTGGCGTAGGACTCCGCCATCATGTCCGCGCCGATCTTGGATGCCGAATATGGTGACTGTCCCTGCAACGGGTGCGATTCGCTGATAGGCATTGTCAGCGCGGTGCCATAAACCTCGCTTGTCGAGGTGTGCACCACACGCTCCGTATCCCATTGGCGCGCCGCTTCGAGGACGTTGACCGTGCCCAGGATGTTCGTTTCTACATAGGACTGGGCCGCGGCGTACGAATATGGGATAGCTATCAGTGCGGCGAGATGAAACACGACCGCCTGGCCACGCACGATCCGGTTAAGGAAGGCGCTGTCACGAACATCGCCGCGGATGAGGTTCAACTGGCTTCGAATGGTGTCCGGCAAATCGTCCAGCCAGCCGTGGCTGTCGAAGGAATTGTAGAGAGCCAGCGCAGTGACGTCCGCGCCGCTACGGACGAGTGCTTCGGTGAGATGCGACCCGATGAATCCGTCGGCACCGGTAACCAGAACTTTCCTGCCCTTGTATGCCATGACCCAAGCGTTCCCCCTATGACGTGAGGCACTGACTTTGCAAATCCACGAGAGTGCGGGTGTTCCACCTGCTCTCAAGTTCCGATCGGCGACGGCGAAACCACCCCAAGCACCGCCAGCAAGCCGCGCACCATCCACACAACATCGGACCCGATCGTGCGCTGCGGATAATAGGAAAGGTCGAGCCTGGCTTTGGCAGGAAACAGAACCTGGCGATAGAACAGTAGCGGGTCCATCGATCGCGGATAGAAACGGGCTTCATGCCGGAAGAGAACCTGGGCTGGACCCAGCAAGCCTGGCTTGTATTGTAAAATGTCTTCGAAGCCCCCGCGAAAACAGTCGGCGAAGGCAAGGCTCTCCGGGCGTGGCCCGATGATTGCCATCTCGCCTCTGAAGACGTTCCAAAGCTGTGGCAGTTCGTCGAACTTGGTGACCGCGAGGAACCGTCCTATCGGCGTCATGCGGCTGTCATCGGCCATGGTCAGAGCCAAGCCACCGGGGTCACATTGCACGCTGAACTTGCGAAACTTGTACATGCGGAATGGGCGAGCACCGGCCCCGACGCGGGTCTGTGCGAAGAAGATGGGCCGACCGCCTTCCAGCAGCAGCGCCACGGCAATCAGCAGCATCAGCGGGGCGAAGACGATCGCAGCGGCTGCAGCAATGACGAGATCGATTGCTCGTCTCGCAGACCCATGGGCGGCGCTCGAGCCGTTAGGCCTGTGAATGGCTAGGTCCAGGGCATTCATGCGGCTGTTCCTGTCTGAGCGCAGTTATTGACCGCTGCGGCAAGAGCGACCACCACCGTTTCGACCAAAGGTGCGGTGATCTGCGGATGCAGCGGTACAGTCAGTTCGCGCTGGGCGAAATCTTCAGTGCGCGGTAAGTGAGTACCGGGAATGAGCTCACGATAGAGCGTCATCTGGTGCACCGGCGGGTAGTGGATAGTGGTTTGTATCCCTTGCCCGCGCAGTGCGTCGATGACGTCTTGCCTGTCGGCGTAACGTGGCAAAAGGATAGGCATGATGTGGTAGGCCGACGTCCGCGGCTCGTGGAACGGGATGGTCACGGCTGGGCAATGCTTCGCTATGAGACGACGATACAGCATGACCAGGATACGCCTGATCTCATTCCACTCCTGCAGATTTTGCAGCTGGACCAGTCCGATCGCAGCCCGCAATTCGTCCATGCGATAGTTGAATCCGAGCATGGTGACATCATACTGAGGGGTGCGGCTGTTCAGCCTTTGACGTGTCCCGGTGGTCATCCCATGTCCACGCGCCTGGCGGATTGTCTCGAGCAGACCGGCATCCCTGGCGATCACAGCCCCGCCTTCCGCCGTGGTCATGTTCTTGTTGCCGTAGAAGCTGAAGGCGGCCGCGGCACCAAATGTCCCCACCTCCTTCAAGCCCGGCGCATGCGCGGCGTCCTCGACGATGTGTAGCCCCCGGGCACGGGCGAACCTCTGCCATTGTTCCCGATCGGCGAGGTAGCCGGCGAAATGAACGAGAATGATTGCCTTGGTGCGGGCCGTGCATTTCGCTTCGGCTTCCACGATCGACATCAGCGGCACGTCGGCTGACTCGATGTCGACGAAAACCGGCGTCGCACCGACATAGAGGACCGCATTTGCGGTCGCCACGAACGTCAAGGATGGCACCAGCACCTCGTCGCCCGGTCCGATGCCAAGTGCGTGCAAAATGAGATGAAGCGCTGCGGTGCAAGAACTGACCGCGACGCAATCCTCCGCATCATGAACGTCGGCAAAAGCTTGTTCGAAGGCTCGTACCTGCTCCCCCATGGTCAGCCAGCCGCTGTCGATGACCCTGGTCAAAGCAGTCTTCTCCGGCACACCCAAGATCGGGGCACTGACCAAGAGCATCACAACCTCCTAGACTGATAACTGTGGGAACCGGGCTCGTGACTTCATCATCATCATGCAGCCGTCGCAGTGACCTCGATCGAGGCCGACTGGTCTTCCCAGGAAATGGTCTGTGCGTTCTGAAAATCGTCGACGCGCCCGATATCGAGCCAGAGACCCTCATGCTTGTACACGTGCACGGTTGTGCCGTTCTGCATCATCTGCAGCATCAGGTCGTCGAACCCAAAGGGTATGCCGGATGGGATAAACTGCAGAACATCCGGGTTCATGCAGTAAATTCCCATGCTGACCAGATGCGAAAGCGTCGGCTTCTCGCGAAAGACCTGCACGGTATTGTCGACTTCGTCGATGACGCCGAAATCCATCTTGATCAGGCGACAGGCTGTTGCGATTGTCACTGGATCGGTGTGCTTACGGTGCGCTGCTACAAATCGACTGAGGCTTAGATCCGTGAGGACATCGCCATTGAGAACGATGAATGGCTCCGTCAGTTCATCCCTGATCAAAGACAGTGGCCCGATGGTGCCAAGCGGCTCCATCTCCTGCGTATATCGAATTTTCAGGTTCCACTGCGAGCCATCTCCACACACGGTGCGGATCAAGTGGCCGAGATACCCGGTTGTAATATAAACTTCCTGAATGCCGTTGCGTCGCAACCATTTCAGAAGCATCTCGAGAACCGGCCGTGCGCCGATCGGCATGAGCGGCTTCGGCAAGACCGAAGTGAAGGGGCGGAGGCGTGTTCCCATTCCTCCACATTGAATAACCGCTTTCATCCTGGTCCTCCCTTGTTCATTCGGCCTGAACGCCATCGTCACGGGCCGGCTATCCTGCCCTGGTCAGCACCCGGGAAACGCGTTCTTGTCCCCTCAGAAGAACCGGTGAGATTTCCCGTAGAAGACCGGTGAGATTACTCCACTGTCCCCTGATCCGGACATTGCATCTGGATGGTATGTGGCCGTCAGGGTGGATGTCGTCGTGCATTCGAATGGTAACAATTCAGCCGTTTTGCTGTTCTATATCTTTAGGCCTATAGCACTGCTGAACGACCGGCCGGTCTGTCAGCTGTCCAAAAGGTCAGAACGTATGTTCGACGACGTTCGGCGGGTTTCGCTCACAAGGGGCAAAAAAAGAGGAGCGTTTCCCGTCATTTAAGATTATATTAGAAATCTGGCGTTTGCGGTGTTGGGGGTGCCGCAGCGTCGGCTGGATGAATCGACGAGTGGATGGCCACGATTTTCAGGCCATTACCGTTCAATCCATTCAGATAGGCGTTGGGGTAGTTCAATGTATCGAATCGTCATCGCCGACGATCACGGCTTGTATCGTCGCGGCTTGCGATTGGCACTGACCGCAGGCATTCCAGGTGTGGAGATCTTTGAAGCGTCCTGTTTCGACGCGGTGCTCAGTTTGCTGGCAGAGCAGTCGTTCGTGGATCTTGCGATCCTGGATCTGAATATGCCGGGCCTGTTCAATCAAGAAGTGCTCGGCGGGATCCTGTCTGCCTATCCGGACACGCGATTTGCGATCGTTTCCGGAAACGATTCACGCTCGGAAATACTCACAGCTCTGTCGATCGGGCTTCACGGCTACATCGTAAAATCGCAGACGGACGAAGAGGTTGTTTTGGCCGTCAATGAAATCCTCTCCGGCCGCATCTATGTTCCTGCACTTCTGTCACGCCCGGGAGCGACGCAAACAACCCACGCGCATACCCATTCCGACGACAAAGGCCCACAGAGGCGTACCGCTGGCGTCAACCTTGGCAGGCTGACTTCGAGGCAAAAGGAAGTCCTCAAGCTGATGGCGGAAGGCTATTCAAACAAGGAAATTGCGCGCGATCTGGAAATCGCGGAGGCGACCACGAAAATCCACGCTGCTGCGGTTCTGCGTGAATTGGGGGTACGCAATCGGACCGAGGCTGCCGTTATGCTGAAGACTTGGCTTTCGAGACATGCCAGCTAGAGCGCCGCGCGTCCTTTTGGACGTGCAAACGGCGTCGCAAGACTCCTCATGCATTTTACTGCATATCCCAAAGCCGCGGCGCAGCTTTGGGCCGACGACATTCTTGGAAGGAACCCTGCGCATCTCAAAGGCCGCTCAGCGCGACCCGCCTTTAGATATCTGCTTTCCGATTGGAGCACTGCACTACAATCCGATTTCCTTGCGTGACAGCCGCAGCGAATACCGCAACCCTTGGTCCGATATTTCCAGCCTGGGAGAGTGACCGACAAGCGGCGCTCCATCCACTCCGATTATCATGGAACCGAAGCCATGACGGACTACGCTCGAGGTCCGCCGCCGCCCCGATTCCACCCACTCGAACCCGATCTCGCTGCCTGTGTCTTCAGGTGCGAACGTCCAGCTTACGTCGATCCGGCCTTTTGGATCGCCAAGCGCTCCATACTTCATGGAATTGGTGGCAAGCTCGTGAACGATCATCGCAAAACTCTCGGCGGCGCCTCCCGACATCGTCACGGAAGGACCGCCGACCGATATGGCGCGTGTTCCCATATATGGTTGCAATTCTTGAGCAACGAGATCGTTTAGCGTCCCCGATACGCTGCCGTTGCGTGAAAGAAGCAGATGGGTTGCCTCAAGCGCGCGTATCCGGTCGATCAGCATTTCCTTGTATTTGGCAACATTGTTTCCAGGAGCATCGACCATTTTCACGAGCGCAGTGATCACCGCGAAAACGTTGCCGAACCTGTGGCGTTGTTCGAGCATAATGCGTTCCCGCTTCTTTGCCGCGGCGCGCAGCAGCGTGGTTTGTCGTCTCTCGCTCAGGTCGGCGGCCACTCCAAGCCGCTGTCCACCATCATCATGTCTTTCCTCCCTTCCGCGCAGCGCAACCCAGCGGATATGTCCGTCCGGTCGGCGGACGCGTATCTCGACATCGTAATTCGTGACCGATGGTGCGGCCTTTCTCGATGCCGCCAGCTTCGGCCAGTCCGCCGGATGAACGACAGCTGACAGCTCCTCCAAACTGCGGCTATTGGCCTGGGCCAGGCCGAGAATGTCCCAGAACGTGTCCGAGCCCGTGACTATCCCGTCTTTAAGGTCTATGCGCCACGTGGCCAAGCGTCCAGCAGACAGAGCGAGGTCCAGCCATTCCTTCTGGGCCCGAAGCGCTTCGTGAACAGCGCGTCGTTCCGAAATATCGTCGACCACCACGAAGATGCTCTCCGAGAGGCCACCCTCGGGCACGGACGAAGAAAGCGTTAGCCTGGCCCAGAATGCCGTACCGTCCTTTCGTGACAGACGCACCTCCGAAACGAACGAAGAAATGTCATTGCCCAGCCTCGCCAGCAATTGCGCCAAGGTATCCCGGTCGTTCGGATGGGCGAGCGTATCAAGCTGTAATTGGGCAAGCTCCTCCTCCCTGTACCCGGTCATCTCACAAAGGCGTCTGTTGGACTGCAGCAACTCACCTTTCTTGTTGGTGTTCGCGAATCCCATGGCAGCACGTTCGAAGGCCCAACGATAGCGGCTTTCGGTCGCCTCGACGGCAGCGAGCCTGGCCTCCGCGACTTCCAGCAACTCACGCAAGTCCTGCCGCAGACGATGGAAGGTCATGGCAATCACGCCACCCGAAACCAGAAGCAGGATTGCGCGTGCCCAGTCTCCACTTGAAATCTGATCGTGTCCTCGTGCCCACAGCCCGACAGCAACCATCAGAATGGTCGCAGCGAGCGCAGGTACGCGGTCTTCGAGATAAGCGATAATAATAATAGCCGGAATAAATTCCAGAAAACTTGCGCCTTGCCCAATATAGGCTGACGATTTTATTTCAAATATCAGTGTGGCAGCTAACACCGATGCAGACGCAATATGAGTTAGCAATCTGCCCGACGGGTTCGAATTCGACCTGCGCGACTGCGAGCTCATGGACACAGACTACAACCTTCTGACTAGCCCGTCGAGACTAGAGCAAAAAACGTACAGCTTAGTACCACTGCCGGATTGCCATACCGCTATCATAGCGCGCATTTTATCGGACGCAGCGGGGCCTAAGAGCTGCCTTAGAACTGTCGGATCATATTAAGTTTTCAAGGTGATGATGAACGTATTATCCGTCAGCGCATAGAAGACTATAATCCAGCTACACATAGAAGACTACATGAATCCCGAATACTTATTTCGGGCGTGTGAAACTTTGGGTTAGGGGTAGAAAATGAATCTGATCGATAGACAGGTCGATGCTTCTTCGAACAATCGGTATATTGTTACGAGGACCAAGTATGATTTTGAAGCGCGGAATACGCGGCCCTCTTCTGGTCACCTTCCCGATCGCGCATCGGATCCATTGGGCGCAAGGTTCGGCGAACCAAAAGGCCGCAGTCTGGAATCCATAACCGGCGTGCTTGATCGCATTGGCTGTGGCTATCTCGTGTTGAATCGCGAAAGAAAAGTAGTCGAGTGGAACGCAGCCGCCCAAACCACGCTTGAGCGCCAGGGCGAAGCGGCCGACACGGCGAGCGGACTTACGGCCGCCCTAAGGCGGCTGATCGCGAATGTTCCGGGCCAATTCCTGCCGGGCTCATTGTCTTGGGTGGTGATCCGCAGCAGGGGCGACCGACCGGTGATACTGAACGAGAACGGCGTTATCGCTCCCGACGGAACAAGCATTGTGGCGCTGCTGGATCGCGACAACAGGTCGGGGCCAAATCCTCGGACGCTGCAAAGAATGTTTGGCTTGACGAGCGCAGAAACGCACCTCGCCTTGCGCTTGGCCCAGGGCGACGCACCTTTGGAGATCGCTCGCAGCTGGCGTCTCAGCCGCACCACGATCCGTTCCCAGCTTGCCTCGCTGTTCGCCAAGACCGAAACAAAACGCCAGGCGGAACTGGTGGCCCTTCTTGGGCGTATTTCGGTCCTGCCGTAAGGGCCGCGCAGTTGTTGGGGTCTAGTTGGCGGCATCCACATGCGACGGGGCTTGGTCGACCGGTGCTGGAGGCCGTTCCAACCTAGCTTGGCAGGTCACGTTGCGCAGCGCGTGGCCGGCGCCTGCTCACCTGTGCCGACGCCGACGCCCCGGCACATAACATCCCGGCACAATTGGCCGGGATCTCGGAATAGGCAATTCGACACTGTCGAGTGACGTCGAAGGGGCAAAAAATTGGATCATGATTTAAACGGTGGTTCCGTTCTTTCTGCGGAAAATATGGAAACCGCCCGATCCCGGTCAGACCGCGCCGTGAAGGAACTCGTCCCGATAGGACCGATCGTCGTCACCGGTGCTGCAGGCTTCATTGGTTTTCACGTCGCCTTGCGGCTTTTGCGTCTGGGTGTCGAAGTCATCGGCGTCGACAATTTCACCCCCTACTACGATCCACGACTCAAGGAAGCGCGGTTTGCACGTCTCTGTGCCGAGCCGGGCTTCACTTCGATGCGAATTGATCTGGCGGATGCCGCCCGCGTTCAGTTGCTGTTCTCAGAATTTCGCCCCTCACACTTTGTCCATCTCGCGGCTCAGGCCGGCGTGCGTCATTCACTTGCTGACCCGCATTGCTATGTGCAATCGAACATAGTGGCGTTTCTCAACGTCCTTGAGGGCTGCCGGCACTTCGGCGTTAGTCATCTCGTCTACGCTTCGTCGAGCTCCGTCTACGGCTCAAATCGAACCACACCGTTTTCTGAGCATCACGGCGCAGACCATCCTGTCAGTCTGTACGCCGCAACCAAGCGTTCAAACGAATTCATGGCGCATTCATACAGTCATTTATTCTGCTTGCCCGTGACCGGACTACGCTTCTTCACCGTTTATGGCCCCTGGGGCAGGCCCGACATGGCAGTCTACATGTTCACGCGTTTGATTATCGAGGGGAAACCAATCGAAGTAGCCAATGCCGGCCGCGTGTGGCGAGACTTCACCTATATCGACGACGTCGCTGAGGGGGTGGTTCGAGCACTCGCTGCACCGCCGCGACCCGACCCGGGTTGGGATTTTCTTACCGCAGATCCCGCCACAAGTTCTGCACCGTACCGCGTCTATAATATTGGCAACGACCGGCCGGAGGAGATTAACCGGCTGATTTCGCTCATCGAGACCGCCCTTGGCTGCCGGGCGATTCGCGTGGAAGTGCCTCTACCACCGGGCGACGTTCTGGAGACTCGCGCCGACGTGAGTGATCTTCGTAACGCTGTCGGCTTCGCCCCGGCGACAACGCTCGAGGACGGAGTGCAACGCTTTGTCGAATGGTACCGGGACTTTCATGGAACGAACATCGCAGCCAGCACACAGCAACAAACGTTAATGCATGTGTAAGCCCACCGTGTAATCCGCGCCTTGTCGGAGCGACGAATCCGCGCGTCGGCCATCCTTGTCGCGGCTGCTGGTCTGGTCAAAAGATCCAGTTGGTACCGCATAACGTGACGACGACATTCCCGAGCATCGATGCCCGCGCGATCCCCGCAGAAATCAGTTCATCGCGGGCAAGTCCAACGAGCGGTCTCAATTTCAGAGCTGCAGTTGTGCCCCGCCCGGAGCACAAAGAATTCGCTACATCGCCGCTCCGCCGAACGATGTCATTCAGATGGATGATGGTGACGTTCAGGCCCCATCGTAAGCTCCGGTCAACCGCATTTTGCCTCCTCGGAATCGCGAGCTCATGTCCCAAAGCTACTTTCTGAGATCCAGGACGGTTCCTACGGTCGAGAAAATAATCACCCGTGTTCCTCCAAGCCCGATCGGCAGTATTCTGCGCGCGGCAGGAGGCGTTTCGGCCATGGCGATTGCCGGTCAGTTGACTCTCGTCGCCGCTATTCCCGTTTTGGCCCGGCTCTATTCCCCGGCAGATTTCGGGATCTTCACGATTTATCTTTCGATCGTAAACATCCTCGGCGCGATCGCAGCACTGCGTTTCGAGGCCTCTCTCTATGGTGTCAAGGACAATGCGCGGGCGTATGTGACTGTTAAGCTCATTCTCCTGGCTGTGTCGGTGACGAGTGTCCTCGCCTTTGCGGCAGGACTGCTGTGGGCGAGCATCGCTCCAGCGCGGGTCGGCCACCTCGCCTGGCTCGTTCCACTTGGGATGGCGGGCGCAGGTCTCGTCGAAGCCATGAACTGCTGGAGCCTGCGCGCAGGCCTGCTACGAGACTTCGCCCTCGGCCGCCTGATCTTGCCGGCGACCATGGCCCTGCTGCAATTGATTTTTGGGCTCGCCCATTTCGGAGGTGAGTCGATGGTGCATGCCCATATCCTGAGCCAATTTATTTTTATCGGACTCCTCGGCTCTCGGATTCTGAGCTGGAAGGACTTACACGGCGTCGCCCGAGCGCCGTGGCGTACCGTCTTTGCCGTCGCCAGGCGAGAATACAAGTTTCCGTTATTTGACATTCCCTCAGCTCTCGCGAGTTTCGCCATTATCAATCTTCCCGCAATACTCGTTGGTTCGCTGTTTGGCGCCGCTTTTGCGGGTTACCTGGGAGTGGCAGCGCGGCTGGTGACTGCGCCGGTCACGCTGATCGCCACCCCGCTCAGCAATGTTTTTGTCTCCGAGGCGAACAAAAACAGTGATCGCAGACATCTGCTCGGCACCGCACGCGGCCTCTTGATGCTTTCAGCCGGCCTCACTGCATTGCCAATATTGGCGCTTGGCCTGGCCGCGCCATATATTGTCGTCCCCCTGCTGGGCCCGCCCTGGGTTCCCGCCGCAGACATTATGACCGCGCTGGCGTTCATGGGGGCTGCGCAGGCGTTGGCGACGCCGCTTCAAGATGTCCCAGCTCTCCTGCGCCGGCAGGAGCTACGGCTTCTCGTCGATGGCGCGCGGACGGCGCTGGTGTTTGGTCCGCTTCTTGCCGGTGCTGAGGCAGGTTGGGAACCACTCAAGGTCATTTATCTGATGGCGGCCGGCGGCGGCGTCGGGTTTGCACTGAAAACGGCGGCCTCTCTGTATATTTTGAGCCATGCCATTAAACCAGCGGGAGCTGCCATACCAAAACAAGGTCATCATCTCGAGGGAAAAGCACCATGAAACAATCGCAGCTTGATCAGCTCCAAACGACCGCTGTGGTTGACCAACATCATCGCGCTGATGCTTCGCGACTGCGCCCTTTCATTTCAGTTGCAATCCCAACCTTTCGCCGACCGGACACGATCCGCCGGGCAATGGATAGCATTCTGAGTCAGAATTTTTCCAGTTGGGAGTTGGTCGTCAGCGACGACGAGGGCCGGGACGGACCGACCTGGGCAATCGTGGCCGAGTATGCGCGGACCGAGCCTCGCATCCGAATTGTCGAAAACTGCCGGGGCCGCGGTCAGGTAGAGAATACCAACAATGCCATGCTCGCTTGCGCCGGAAAATGGATCAAGCTGCTCCATGACGATGACTGGCTCGCTCCGGGCGCACTCAAGACCTTTGCCGAGGTTTCCACCAAGCATCCCTCAGCTGCATTCATGACCTGTGCAGCCAATATAATTGAGGACGATCGGATGAAATTCCGATTGCCACCGCAGGGGCGGCAACGAATTTCCGTCTACTCAAGCCAGCAATGCCTGACGGACCTCTATCTGGTCCGCACGACGCGGAGCCTTGGGATCATCCCATCGACGCTTTTGATCAACCGCGACGTCATTCACGCGGGTTGCCTGATGCGCGCCCATAATTCAATCCCAGCTGGAGTCGACCAGCTGTTCTTTGTCGATCTGGCCTGCCACGGAGACATGGTCGCGATAAACGATGGCTTGATCTTCTACGACGCGACGAACCACCCGAGCATCACTACAACCAAGAGTTTCGATGAGGTCGATCAGGTAACGCTTGCCGTCAAAGAGCTTAACTGGAACCTCATCGAGGATCGTAAACATCTTCCCTGCCCTGAGACTCTGTTACGGGCGCTGCGGGTTGCTCGTCTTCCCAGCAGATTCCACCAGCAACCCTGGCGGGCGACGATCCGAGATGCGATGCAAATTCTTCGCCCGTCAGTTATGAAAATAGCGAGCCAGCACATTCTTACTTACGTGTTCGCGATCCGCCCGAGACTGGGTCGATTGCGTAGCCTGAGACGATTTAGCTTCTGAGCATGGCGGCATCGTCGAGCGCGACGGCGGGCGGGCTGGGGCGCATCATATACCGTCGAAGGCGGCTTTCCTTCGGTCTGGCCTTTAGGGGTAAGCGAGATGACCATTTGTCCGGCGTGTGCCAGTGTATCAACCGCGAAATTGTTCGAAGTGACAGCAGATGAGGCCTCTCGACATTTCATCAATCCGCGTCAGGACCCCGATCGCTCTCGAAAATTAACAAGCCACCTGTCGGATCTCTGGGGCAGCAACACATGCGATATCCGCAAATGCGCAGATTGCGGATTCGGTTTTGCAGATCCCTTCGTCGCTGGCGGCGTTGAATTTTATAACTTAGCCTGGGCGTACCCTTCCTATCCGACCATGAAATGGGAATATTCAAGGACTCTCGAAGAGCTCGCGGGCCTGAAGACTGGCGGAAAAACTGCCCTCGAAGTGGGGTCTGGGTTCGGATATTTTCTCGATCGCATCAAGAATAAATTCTTCCATGTTTCCGACATCTCTGCGGTCGACTACAACGAAACGGCGAGGTCTGTACTGGCGTCGAAAGGCTTTAAGACCTATTCAGGCGATTTTCGGATGGACAGCTTCGATTCTATGAAAGAGTCCTTCGACTTTATTTTCATGTTTCAAGTCTTCGAGCATATGGACCAAGTGGACGACGTTTTTGCTCGATTGAAATATCTTCTGAAGGCGCAAGGATCTGCCTTTATCGCCGTGCCAAATGAAAACAGAACTTACTACATGGAGTCCCATGGCTCGCTCATAGACATGCCACCAAACCACATCGGCCGATGGACGAAAGAAGCCTTCGATGCCATATGTCAGCGGCACGGCTTGCAATTGAGCAAGTGCGAACGGGAGCCGTTCAATCTCGCCAAATTCCTGAAACAAGACATCGTCCACAGCTTTTTCCGAAAGGGAGAGAAACCAGGTAGCGTGAGTGAGTTCGTGCGCGCCCTGCCGCGAAGCAAAGCGCAACGGATTGCGCAAGGTTTGACTGCCCTTGCGATTTCACCATCGCGGTTGCCGGCATGGGCATACGCGATCAGGAATGCATCGACGATGGGGGGGAGCGCACTCTGGGCAAAGATCGACAAAGTCTCGTCACCTGCGCTACGGATTCATCGCCAAGCCAAGCAGCGATGAGCGGGTCCGCGTGAAGGGTGATTTCGACACCACTAGGCGCGCGGTGAATGCCAAGCAGACGAAGGACGGCGTCAGGCGCGTTGCCTCAGATGGGGGTCCGGAATTCATGAATGCCCGTCCGGCGGCTCCTGGCCGTAGGTTCCGTTGTGACACTTCGGACCCACGCTCCGGATGGATCTCTCCGCGACAACCCCAGCTACTGCCGGATGGCCCGCGCCCAGCAGCCGATCGGCGCAGCGCCTAGCGCGGTGATTTTCAACCAAGCGGGAAGTGCGCAACAACAAGAGCCGCGCTCGTCATGTCCTCTCCAGCAAGAGGTCAGCGCTGTCCCCGAACCGGTAACCAGCGTGCTTCCTGAGATTAACCTTCGTGAGAACGCTTGCGACGGGGACCGAAGCTGGTGCATCGCCCGCAAGCAGGTCCAGAACGCCTCGCGCGATGCTGCGTCGCGTTTTCGCCCAGCGAACGGCGAAAAGAACCACGTCACCCCAGCCTGTCAGGAGCCTGGCCTCTGGTCCCTCAAGCCCCAGCGGTCCATTTATGATGACGACCCGATAGATCGAGTGCAGTTCATCTTTGAAAGGGGAGCCGTCGACACTGGACAGCAAGGGCAGCAGATCCTCCGACGGTGCGAGCGCCATGAAGTCGATCCCGATCGCCGACATTCCTGCTATCGCATCGTGCAGTGCACAACGGTCACTCACATAGTCTCCGAAAAAATTGTGCGGCTTACGTGCGCTGAATTCCTTCACAAACTCGCCCGTAAGGCGGTGGTCCGTGCGGTCCAGATCAATGAAGAGTACTCGCCCTCCAAGTCTGGTGGCCGCCAAGGCCATGCTCCATGCGAGCTCGGTCTTGCCATCATCCTCACCGCAGGATGTTATCAAGATTATGTTCGAGTAATCCCTTGCCTGTTGGGGCGCCGCGGCGACAAGCAGGGACGTCACGGCGCGGCTGTATCTGCACCCCTGCTGGCCTGAAACCAGCTGCTGCAGTCGCTTCGCGTGCATTGTGGGAGCCTGGGGTATTAGCCCGAGGCACGGAACCTTGAGCGCTGCTTCAGCTTCGGCCTCTCCGCGCAATGTGCGATCGAAGCGTTGGCGGACAAGTATGAAAATCCCTCCAATCAGGCCAAACACGACCATGCCAGGCGGAATAAGAAAAATTGGCGAAAGAGTCGTTGGATTGGTAGGGGGCCACGCCGCTGAGAGAAGCCTGACTCCGGGGGATGGACTTGCAATACGCCGCATCAAGTCCTGTTGCCGGGTCAAAAGGTCGTTGTAGCGCTGCGTCAGGATGCTGACCTGCGGCTCGAGTGCACGCAGTCCGGAAAGCCGGCCGGCTGTATCGGCCACAACCGCATCTAGGACATCCTTACGCTTTTGCAGCGCCGCAATCTGGGAGCGATAGATGTTTGCCTCAGCAGCGACGCGGGCGATTTCTTGTTCGATCTCACGATCGATCGCATTTGTGACATTCTCATCTGCCGTGCCGTTGGCCTGGCCTGCCAAGAGATCGGCCAGCAAGGGTGATCCGATGGCTTCGGCTACCGAGGCAACGGGCGCGCCCCCCTTTCGCAAGTCCTGAATGTGTTGGAGTCGAGATTCCGTTGCGGAGAGGTCCGCTTTCGACAAGGAAATTTGCTGAGTGAGTTCGGCTGTCTCCTTGGCAGCATTGTCCGCCGCACCTTGATCGACCGCGCCATGGCTCAACCGATATCTCTCCAGACGATCGGTCGCTTCTGCCAGACTGCTTTGTATAGTCGGCAGCCCGGAGACTATCGAGTCGAGTTCCAGCCTGTCCGACGCTTGGCTTTTCCTTGCCAGATCGCCAATATACACTTCGACGAACGTGTTGGCGATCAGAGCGGCTCGCGCCGGATCGTGATCGGTGAAGCCGACACTGATAACTCTCGATCGCAGCTCCTGGCCGATCCTCATACCTTCACGCAGCACCTTGAGTTCAGCCGCATCTGGCTCCGCCGGCGTGCTTCGCGGCCAAATTTTGGCCAGCAAATCGGCTGGAACCGAGCGCAAATTCAGCGGCTCGACGCCAACAGGCTTCGGAGGATGGTTTCCGGTTCGAGCACCAGCCTGTTTAGCACCATTGGCAGCATCCGTTTTGCGCAGCGCTGCCACTACGCTTCGCAGGTGGCTTTGCGATGAGAGCATGGTGATATGGTCGTCAATGCTGGAATCCAGCTGATCCTGAGCAGAGATCAAGCCGCCGGCAGGGGCTGCTCTACTAGGTGCGTCGACGATTACCTGCGTGGTGGCCTCGTATAGGGCAGGCCGTGCAAGCCCTCCAAGCGCGGCCAAGACACCGCCTGCGACGACCATGGCCAGGAGGAACCACTTTTTTCTTGAGAGGGTAACGAGGAGCTGATGGAGCGGGGTTTGCGTGTCCATATGCTCACGCAACGGCCGTTTCATGCGCGGAGTGATTTCGCGCGCAGGCAAGTGCATTTCGGTAACGTGCGGAAGGTGGATGCGGCTAACTATGGACCCTTCCATCTTAATCTCCTGTAAGTTCGGGCACGCGAGAACCCGTTGCTGGCGGCGATGGCCGCCTTGCCTCGTTGTGCCAGGCCTGGAACATCAAAGCCGGCCACAATTCGCGAGAATGGTCGTGCCTGCCATCGACGTGACCGCGCCAGCACGCATCCACCTTCGCAAGGTCGAAAATTCCGTCTCCGGAGACGCGCATATCGGCGACAAGATCGTTTGCCCAACTGAGCAGCGGGCCCCTCAGCCAGACTGCTATAGGAACATCGAAACCTTGCTTTGGCCGCTCGATCAGTCGCTGCGGAACGTACCGGCGCAACAACTGACGAAGGATCCACTTACCTTTGCCATTACGAACCTTGGTATTCGTCGGCAGGCGCCAGGCGAATTCGACAACCCGATGATCGAGTAGCGGGCACCGCCCCTCGAGGCTGTTGGCCATGCTGGCGCGGTCCAGCTTCACCAATATATCGCCGGGCAGGTAGCCGTCCATATCGTCATACAAAAGACGGGACAGCAGCCCATCAAGCCGGTGCTCGACGTGGATTGATGAGGGGGGCTGGTGCAGGCTGAGGTTCTCGGTCGACGATCTCGTCAGTCGCCGAAACAACTCGTCCTCATCGGCTGCAGCGAGCAGCTGAGCGAGGCGATCCAGCCGGTCGCCCCGCAGCGCATGCCGTGCACCCTCCGAAAGCGGCAGCTTCCCGACGAGATCGTGACGGGCTGCACGGGCCAGTAACCCAGTGCCTGCCGCGAGCGCCCGACGCAGTGCCGACGGCAGAGTATGCTGTCGTCGCAGGCGGGCAGCCATGAAGTGGCGGGCGTAGCCGGCGAAGCATTCATCGCCACCGTCACCCGACAGAGCCACCGTAACGTGCCGGCGGGCGAGCCGCGCCACCAGCAGAGTTGGTATCTGCGATTCGTCAGCGAAAGGCTCGTCCCAGATCTGCGGCAATTCTGGAATGACTTCGCGCGCTACGGCAGCCGAAAGGTTGAGTTCGGTATGGTCGGTGCCCAGATGCCGCGCGACTTCCGCCGCGTGGGGAGCCTCATCGAACCCGCCCTCTCCGAAAGCGATCGTGAACGTGCGCACCGGCTTGTCCGATTGAGCCTGCATCAGGGCTACAACCGTCGAGCTGTCTATTCCGCCCGACAGGAAGGCCCCGAGCGGAACGTCAGCGATCATGCGCTCCCGAACGGCAAGTCGAAGCAGGCCATCCAGTTCAGTGGTAAGTTCTTCGTCACTGCCGACGACCTGCTCCGCCCGCCCTTTGGTGGCGGTTTCGGCTAGCGACCACCAGTATCGAATACGATGCGCTAGCGAGGCGGCACTTCGCGACGCGGCGAAGTCAGCGGCCGTCACCGACAGGACCGAACCCGGCGGTAATTTGAACACGCCTCGCCAGATGCAGCTGTCATCCGGTACCCATCCGTTCGAAAGCATCGCCGCGGCCGCATTGATATCGAGCTCCTGACAAAAACCTGGAAAACGGGTGATCGCCTTCAACTCAGAGGCAAAAACAAGCGCATCACGTGTTGAGGCGACATAAAGCGGCTTTTTGCCCATTCGGTCGCGGGCGAGATGGAGCGTCCTCGTCTTCAGATCCCACAGTCCTAGCGCGAACATGCCGGCGAAGCGTGTGAGTGCTTTTTCGAGGCCCCAATTCTCAATAGCGGCAAGCATGACCTCGGTATCGCTGGTGCCCCTGAAATGACGACCTGTACTTTCCAGTTCGCAGCGCAGATCGCGGAAATTGTATATTTCGCCGTTAAACGTAATGACGTATCTGCCGCTTTCGGAATGCATTGGCTGGCGGCCGGCCTCCGACAGATCAACAATGGCCAAACGCCTGTGACCGAAGGCAAGCCCGGCTTCGCTATGTATCCAGAATGCCTCGCCATCCGGTCCGCGGTGACGAAGCGCGGCCGTCATTTGCTCTATTGCCTTGAGCGGCTTCGTGTCGGCTGAATCGGGGGCAAGAAGAATTCCGGCAATACCACACATGCCATTAACCCGGATTGTTGGAGATTGCAGAAACTGCTTTCGGAGCACCGGCGACAAGGCAGATGGTCAGCGCAAACCACACGATCGGGTGACGGATGATCAGGTGCGGCATTCCGAAAATAGCGATTGACACCACGAGCGCTAACAGCGCGTCGAGCTTCGCACGCCATACCGACACGATGGCGGCGCTGACGATCCAGACCAGCGCCAGAACCGCAATAAGTCCACCTTGAGTGTACAGGTCGAGGATCGTGTTGTGAGCCTCGAAGGGTCGTTCCAGAAATTGCGATTCGAACACTGATGGGCGCTCGAGATGCGGACCTGGACCAAGGCCCAACGACCCGGATTCCGCGCCCTTCTCTATTGCTTCGTCCCAGAGATGCACGCGGAGTGCGGCGGTTTCGGCAGTGGCCTCGCCGCCCTTGTCCTTGGTCAGGCCCTTGGCGAAGTTTTCGAGGACGCTCGCCTCCGTCACGGCGTAGGGGGTTATCGCGATCGCCAACGGAAGGATACCGACGAGCAACAGGAGGACGGCTTGCCGTGAAAAGCTGCCCCTGTTGCCACCGGTCTTGAGCCATGTCCTGATCCGCAGCCCGAGGAACGTCAGGCAGGTCAGGATGCTGGTATACAAATAGGTATCGCTCTTTGTCAGCCTCCCGACATAGAAGGTTAGGAACAAGCTGGCGATCCCAAGAAACCTGCCCCATCGATTGCTGGTGGTGGTCGCAAGATGCAAGGCTAGCGGGCCAAAGATTGCGCAGTAGAGTGCGAGCTGGTTTGGATTGTGCGACCAGCCGCGAAAGCGGTCCCAGTACCAGGGATCGACGCCAGCTCGGGGGATCCAGCCCCAGCCCTGTCCCAGCTGAATGGCAAGGGCCATATTCGCGATACCCACGACCCACCAGCCAGTACGACGGAGATGGCGGTCGGCGTCGGGTTCTGCAACGGCAAGGCAGGTGACGCTGACCAACAGCAGGTAGGCCATCGTATCGTGCATCAGGCCCGTCAGGTATAGAACTGTGGTCAGATAGCCGACAACGGTGCCGACCCCCAGAGCCAGCGCCATGATCGTCCAGTAACTTGCAAGGAGTGTCAGCGCCGGCCTGGTCTCCAGGCGACCGCCGGCAAGGACGCGCGCGATCGACAGCATGATCCAAAGCACGAGGAACAGTTCGCCAATCCCCAAGGGCGACCCGGGAATGTCGAGTTGCTCCGCATAGGTCGTTGCGAGCCCGCAGGCCAGGATCGCGTCCCGGATCATCGGCGCACATCCAATCTACCGCTGACAGCATCGTCTCTAATTAAGATCGGATACGCCGGTCGGGCGAGGCCACCGTGGGATTTGGCGCGAAGGATATTTTCGTACAGATCGCAATACTGAGCGACCACCCGCGGCAGCGCGAACTGCTCACGGACGAGTTCGACAGAACGACCGCCCATGATTTTTCCGTGACTGCGGTCGGACAGGATGTCGACTATTCGAGATGCAAGGCCATCGGCGTCGTAGGGTTGGACTAGGTAGCCGTTCCATCCATCCTCGACCACCTCATTGCAGCCGGGCATCTTTGAGGCGACCATGGGCAATCCCGCCAGCCCTGCCTCGAGCAGGACGCGCGGGATTCCTTCTCGATATTGTGTGGGGAAGGCGAACACGTCGGCCATGCCAAGAAGGGCTGGAACATCGCGTCGTGGGCCTAGCGCGATGATATGAGGAGCGTGTCTATCGATTTCCGACTTGTCGACTGCAAATGGACCTTCGGACTCCCAAGGGCCGACAAGCACGAAACGCGCATTAGGCCTTTTAGAAAGGACGCGGGGGACTGCTTGGAGCAGCGTCGGGATGCCCTTCTGGCGGGTTAGCCGGCCCACAAAAATTACGATCTCTGCTGACTGGAGCCCGAGTTCCTGGCGCATTTTCGCCGCCGGCGGAGCAAGCTGCCTGGCCATAGCGAACGCATCGACATCGATGCCAGAACTGCGGATCACTCTTCCGCTGCCAGGTTCAATCAATCGAAAGCGCTTGAAGAAAGCCTCATCGTCCCGATTCTGAAATACCGTCGCTGCCGTCCAGAAGGAGGCAAGCCATTGTAGTCCGCAAAAAATTGGACGTAAGGCCAGAGCCCGCGGTTCCAACGATGAGAATGTCCAGCCCAGGCCGTTGATCGTGCGCACGACCGGGACCGTTCCGCGCACCGAAATGGGTGTCAGCAGGTTAGGCTTGGTATCGAAGCTTTGGACGATGTCAGGCCGGAGTTCCGCAAGCAATTTCCGAATCACTCTTACAGCGGTCCACTCGCCAGTGCCGCTGGCAAATCGGTCGAAACCGTAGCGGCGATGCGGAATGCCATGCCGCAAAAACGCAGCCTCATCGCCGGTTGAAACTGCCGTGACCCGGAAGCCGCTTTCGCGCAGCGACATTAGGAACGGAATTCTCAGGGCGTGATCTTCGCCTCCCACACAAACGAGATGCGGATTCATCCCGAAGCTCCCGTCCGTGCGCCGTGTTCCGGTCGCGTGAAGTAACTGCCTTTCGCATCTGCTTTCATGGTTTTGCTTCGTTACTTCTGTGCGCGTGAAAGGATACGGTAGGAGGAGGCTTGCATACTGTCCTCGTCTGTTTGAATGAGGCAAACTGCATGGGGATCACGGCCTTACGGGTATCGCGAACCGCCTCGACGGCATCTGGTGGTGCATAGGAACGGGTACGGTGATGAATTGCGCCTCGAACTCTAGGGGTTCGGCCAAGCCGGACTTGCAACTGATAAGGCAACCGAAGAAAGCGCTTCCGACAGTCGTGCGTTGTACGGCTGCTCTACGCTGGGCGCGTCGGATTCCTAAGCTCCCGGTCCGGGTTCGCGCCTCAGCTTGTCCCGCTTGTGCTACCAGGCATGATAGTCGACCCCTCAGCCACAACTCCTGGCGCAACCTGCCTCCTTGCGACCAGCGGATAAGCCGATTCGGACCGTTCCGACGCCGGCGACCTGATCTGCCGACCGATTTCACGCGACGAACGCGCGGACACCTACGAATTATCCACAACTAATTGGTTGCGGGATTGAGACTGTGGAGGGGTCTGGCTCTTAGGTGAACGTCTGTCTGATCTCTCAATGCGCGGGTGAACAGTTAGATAGAAACATAATTTACAAGTTTATTTCAGCGATCTGCAAGATACGCTCTAGATATTTAACTATCTGTCTTTCAATCTAACCAGATGGGCTGGATAAAACACGGCCCTTTGATGGGATCATATTCTTGTTACTTATTTATTATGTCCATGGAAGTTACTCCTTCCGTGCAGCATTCCTATTGGCGATCAACCATTCTATCAGAGCCTGCAGGTATGTGATTTGGCGCTAATATACACCCTCTAGTAGGCAGACATCCGCGGGGCGCTATCGAATCAAAATGAGGGATTATGGATGGCAACTCTGCACTATGCATCGGGTGGTTCTGCCACCGAAATCGCAACCGCCGGCTTCAATCTAGCTGACGTTCAGTATGTTTCGCTGGTCGACGCATTGCCGGATGGCATGAAAGGCCTGGTCTATCTCAATGAGCATGAGGGCGTAACTTCATCCTTCATCGAGAAAATGACCCCCTTCCTCGGCAATCCGAATGTGTTTGGGTTCTATCTTGTTGACGAGCCCGATCCCACGGGCAGGTGGGGCACCTATGCAACCGCCGAGAACCTGAAGGCGGAATCCGACTGGATCCATGAGCATTTTCCAGGCGCCAAGACCTTCGTCACCATGATGAACATGGGATCCCCGACCAATCCGGATTTTACCAACACCTACAATCCCGCCAACACGCATATCGACTATTTTGGAATAGACCCCTATCCGGTGCGCACGGGAACGGACACGGTCGACTACGACATGATCGACCGAGCCGTGGCTGCAGCGGTGAAGTCGGGCATCCCGATCAGCAACATCGTTCCGGTCTATCAGGCCTTCGGCGGCGGTAACTGGGAGACTTCCGACGGCGGCAGACAGGTCATGCCCACCGCCGAACAGATGCAAATCATGATCGATCATTGGGCCAAGCTGGTTCCGTCACCCGCCTTCGACTATACCTACAAATGGGGAACGCAGAACGGCGACACCGCATTAGAGAGTTCTCCGGAATTACAAGCCGTTTTCCGGGAGCACAACCTCGCAACGACTGGGACCGAACCGCCTCCAGTCGACACAAGCGACACCTTGTATGGCACCAGCGGCGACGATGTGTTTCACGGCGCCGGCGGCCACACGATGATCGGCTATGGTGGCAATGACACCTATTATGTCGAAGATGTCCGCGACAAGGAGATTGAGGCAGCAGGCGGCGGTACCGACAAAGTGCTCGCGTCAGCAAGTCATGCGCTTGCGGCCGGATCGGAGATCGAGCTTCTCGCCACCAGCAATCCGTCCGGCACGATGGCAATCCACCTCGCGGGCAACGAATTCGGCCAAATCATCCAGGGCAATGCCGGATTCAATATCATCAATGGCGGCGGTGGCGCCGACACGATGGCTGGCTATGGCGGCCCCGATACCTACTATGTCGACAATGCAGGCGACAGGGTGATTGAGGCGGTGGGTGGCGGCGCCGACAGGGTGGTCACTTCGGTGAGCCATACGCTTTCAGCAGGCTCGGAGATTGAGATTCTTGCCACCAACAACCCGTCCGGGACGACGGCAATCAACGTCACCGGCAACGAATTCGGCCAGACCATTCAGGGCAACGCCGGCGCCAACATCATCAATGGCGGCGGCGGCGCCGACAAGATGGTCGGCTATGGCGGCAATGACACCTACTATGTCGACAACGCCGGCGACAAAGTCTACGAGGCAGTGGGCGGCGGCAGCGACAAAGTGCTCGCCTCGGTGAGCCATGCCCTTTTGGCCGGCTCGCAGATCGAGCTCCTCGCCACCACCAATCCGTCCAGTACGTCTGCAATCAACCTGACCGGCAACGCCTTTGCCCAGACCATCCAGGGCAATGCCGGCGCCAATGTCATCAATGGTGGCGGCGGTGCTGACATCTTGACCGGTAACGGAGGCAATGATGCCTTCGTGTTCAACAGCGCTCTTGGAGCCGGCAATATCGACAAGGTCACCGACTTCAACAAGCTCCAGGACAAGATCCAGCTCGACGACGCCGTTTTTGCCGGGCTTAAATTGGGCGGCCTTTCATCCGACGCTTTCTTTGCTGGCACGGCTGCGCATGATAGCTCCGACCATATCATCTACAACAGTTCAACAGGAGCGCTCTCTTTCGACAGCGACGGGATCGGTGGCGCAGCTCAAATACAGTTCGCCACTCTCTCTCCAGGTCTGTCGCTTACGGCAGGTTCGTTCCTTGTGATCTGAACGACCCGGAACGGCGGACCTTCAATTCGAGACGGTCCGCCGCTTTATCTTTGTTCAAGCACCGGATTTTTCCAAAGCGGGATGCCCATTTCTGGCTGATGCTCAACCTTCGTCACCCAGCGGGTTCGAGTTGTGTGCGTCAAGTTCAGCAAAATGGCGTGGCATTGCGGTGACGTCGGCGTGTCCGCCGCGCAGCCCCCGTGTTTAGCGGAGCGGCGGACACATGACGGTGCTCAGGCGGCCAAGGCCCTCAGGCTCTCCAGCTGGGAACCAGCCCTACTCTCACCTTTTGGGAGGTTTCCTAAATTGATTTGATTTCGATCACGGAGATCTGCCGACCGATACCAGGTGACGAGCGCGCAGATGCCTACGAATTGTCCACAGCTAATTGGTTGGGCAGTGAAACTGTGGAGGGGCCCGGAGTCAGAGGTTAACGTCATTTTGAATTTCCGTACGAAAGTTGACGTCTAACGCATTAAAATCTATAAATGTATAGCCATTATAAAAATATCGAGGAACTTCAAAAACTACAGCGCCTTCAAAATAAAGTCGCAATTCTGGCATCATTCTGACATCAGAAGACAATAAGCATCTTGTCCTAAGTCGCTGCTGTCAAAATAAGTCACAATCCGTGCAGCATTCCTACAAACGGTCAATGATTCTATCGACGGGTGTCTGTATGTGATTTGGCGCTAATATACGCCGTCTGTAGGTAGACGCCGGGCGCTATCGAAATCAGAAAAAGGAATATTGGATGGCAACTCTGCATTATACGTCGGGTGGATCCGCCACCGAAATCGCAACTGCCGGCTTCAATCTGGCTGACGTTCAGTACGCTTCGCAAGTCGACGCGTTGCCGGACGGCATGAAGGGTCTGGTGTACCTCAACGAGCACGAGGGCGTAACTTCATCCTTCATCGAGAAAATGACCCCCTTCCTCGGCAATCCGAATGTGTTCGGATTCTATCTGGTTGACGAGCCCGATCCCACGGGCAGGTGGGGCACCTATGCAACCGCCGAGAACCTGAAGGCGGAATCCGACTGGATCCATGAGCATTTTCCAGGCGCCAAGACCTTCGTCACCATGATGAATATGGGATCCCCTACCAATCCGGATTTTACCAACACCTACAATCCGGCCAACACGCATATCGACTATTTTGGAATAGACCCCTATCCGGTGCGCACGGGAACGGACACGGTCGACTACGACATGATCGACCGAGCCGTGGCTGCAGCGGTGAAGTCGGGCATCCCGATCAGCAACATCGTTCCGGTCTTCCAGGCCTTTGGCGGCGGCAATTGGGAGACTTCCGATGGCGGCAGACAGGTCATGCCCACCACCGAACAGATGCAAACCATGATGGATCATTGGGCCAAGCTGGTTCCGTCACCCGCCTTCGACTATACCTACAAGTGGGGAACGCAGAACGGCGATACCGCGCTTGAAAGCTCCTCGGAACTGCAAGCCGTTTTCCGGGAACACAACACCACTACCGCTGCGGCCTCAGACATCACCAGCAGTGACAGCAGTGCTGCTGCGCCCGCGTCCGACGCCGCCACCAGCGATAGCAGCTCGACTGTGACTGCGCCTTCCCATGCCGCAACCGGCGATAGCAGCTCGACTGCGACCGCGCCTTCCCATGCCGCCACCGGCGATAGCACCAGCGATGGCAGTTCGACTGCGACCGCCGCCGGCGCCACCAGGAGCGATGGCAGCTCGACTGCGACCGCCCCTTCCACCGGCGATAGCACCAGCGATGGCAGCTCGACCGCGACGGCGCCTTCGCACCCCATCGCAAGCGATGGCAGTTCGACTGTGACCGCCGCTTCCCCCTCCGACCGCGGCGGTTTTCACGCTCTGACCGATCTGTTCGGCAGCAACGACACCAGCCATGATACTGCCGGCGACAAGGGAGGCAGCAGCGTTGACCGGGTGCTGGCCGCGTTGAGCCCCGCGCTTTCGTCCGGCTCGGAGCTTGCCGCGACCAGCAGCCCATCCGAGAAAACGGCAACCAGCCTGACCGGCCACGGGTTCGCCCAACTGCTCCAGGGCAACGAAAATGCCGGCGCCGGTGTCCACAAGAGCGCCGTCGCCGACCTGACATCCGGTCACGGCAACGATGCCTTCGACTTCAGCAAGCTTCAGGACAAAGTCCAGCTCGACCACTCCGCGCTTGCCGACCTCAAGTCGGGAGGGCTTTCATTGCATACGTCCCCTGCTGTTACGGCCACGGATGATGGTTCCCACCACATCATCTTTGACAGCTCAACCGGGTCGCTCTCTCTCGACAGCGACGCGGTCGGCGGCGCAGCTCAAGCGCAGCTCGCTACCCATCTCCCGTTGCAGCATCACTCTTTGATCTGAAAACCGGAGCGGCGGACCTTCAACTCGAGCGTGTCCGCCGCTCCGTCCGTGTTCAATTGCGCCACGGAAGCTTGACTAAGAAAAATGCGATATCGGCAGACATCAGAGAGATCGAAGTTGGTCGCATTATCGCCAATGCGAATTCCGGATTCACCACACCCTACGCAGTCTCGGCAATATTCAGCACTGCGTCGATCTCGGCCATCACCGTTTCCGGCAGCGGCCCTTTTTCCAGCGCACCGAGATTGTCCTCGACCTGCTCGGGCCGCGTGAAGCCGGGAACCGGCAAGGCGATTGCCGACTTGGCGAGTATCCAGCCGAGCGCGCCTTGCGCAAGCGTGCGTCCGCCCGAGGTGAGCAGGTCGCGGATTGCCGAGAGCCTTGACAGATAGTCCGGGTTGGCGGCGCCATCCCTGAAAAACACCATCCATTCGGCATTCCCGCCGCGCACATCGTTGGTGGGCAGCCGCATGGCCGGCGTGTATTTGCCGGTGAGCAGCCCCATTGCCAGCGGCAGCCGGCTGAACGAGACGAGGTTCTCGCGCGCCGCAACGGCCATCAGCTCGTTCGCCGGGATAAACACATTGAAGTCGTTCTCTACGGCGACGAACCCCTCGCGCGGCGCGTAGGCGGCAAGCCGTTCGCGGTGATCGGTGCTCCAGCCGAAGCCGCCGATCTTGCCCTCCTGGCGCAACAGGCCGAGCGTATCGAACACCTCGCCGGCGCGCTCGATCGGATACTCGTTGATATGTAGCAGCACGACGTCGATACAATCCCGCTGCAGGCGCTGCCGCGAATTGTCGATCGATGTCCGGATTGCCGCGGCAGAGGCATCCTCGGGTGCGATCTTACGCGTTTCGGGATCGCCGAAATAGCCGACCTTGGTGACGATGACGGCTTCGTCCTTACCCCTCAACGCCCGCCCGAGGATCAGTTCGGCATTGCCGGCGCCGTAGGCGGCAGCCGTGTCGAACACCCGCGCGCCGATCTCATAAGCCATCGCCAGCGCGGCTTGCGACCTGATATCATCGACCTCGCCATAGATTGTCGCCGTGTCACGCCAGCGCGCGGGGCCACCCGCCGCCCAGGTGCCGATGCCGATGCGCGGTACCGAGCGGCCATCCCAAAGCATCATCATCTGCATGCCCGGCTCCTCAACGACGCAAGCTGGCGTGGCGGGCACGCTCGCGGATCTCTTCGCGAGAAATGCCGGCATCCGCCAGTGTGCTGTCCCGGGCCTGCCTCAAGCTCGCAAGCGTCTGGCGATAGGCAATCCAGCGGGCGAAACGGTATCGAAGTTCATCCAACATGATCGTCTCCTTTGGTACGCAGAATGCCTGCGCGCCTGGGTTGGTCGGAAGCGCAAAACCTCTGCGCCAATCGCATGCGCGATCGAAAGGGTTCAGTTTGCTTCTTGGCCAGCCGAGGCGCTTGTCCCTGTCCCGCCAGGCAGGATTGTCCAACGCCTCCAATGCCTGCATACTTGCGCACGATGCCTGCTTTGCGCTACAGCCACGGTCGCAAGGAGTTTTTCATTTCTGCAAAATGGATATCGGCTGGGACGATCTGAGGTTGTTTCTCGACGTTGCGCGGCTGGGTGGCTTGAGCGCAGCGACGGGAACCACGCGCCTCAGCGCAGCCACCCTTGGACGACGCGTCACCGCGCTCGAAAAGCAGATCGGCGAACCTCTGTTCGTGCGCCAGCAGACCGGCTACCGGCTGACCCCGGTCGGCGAGGAACTGCTGCGGCGCGCCGAAGACGTCGAGGCGGCAATGCAGTCGCTGACCCGCTGGCGCGAGGGAAACCTGCCCGACCGCATTGTCCGCGTCTCGGCCGGGCCATGGACCTCGGCCTTCGTTTCCGCCCATATCGGCGAGATCTGGACGGTCGATGACGGCATAAGGGTAGAGCTCGTCACCACCATCGACCGGGTCGACATCGGCCGCCGTGCCGCCGACATCGGCATCCGCAGCGAGCGCCCGACCGAGCAGTGGCTGGCCGGCCGTCAGAGCGGCAAGGTCGCCCACGCCATTTATTCCGGACGTCACCTGATCAACGGCATCGCCGCCGGATTGTTCGTCGGCGTCACCGGCGAAGGCGCAAACATTGCCTCGGCGCGCTGGCTGCAAGCCCATCACGGCGACCGCATCGCCGTACGCGGCAACAACACCCACTCGGTGCGCGAACTGGTGGCCGCCGGCGCCGGCCTTTCGGTCTTTCCGTGCTTCGTCGGTGACGGCGATCCGCGGCTGGTTCGCGTTGCTCAGCCTATCCCCGAACTCGAAACCGACCAATGGATCGTCACCCATCACGAGGAACGTCACTCCCCGCCGGTACGGAAAGTCGCCGACCGGATTGCCGCCTTGATGCGGGCGCACCAGCCGCTGTTTCGCGGCGAGACGCCGATCCGGTAAGCCTCAGGCAGATCGGCCGCCAGTGGATCAAGAATCAGATATTTTGGTGGGCCGGACGATGGTACCGCCGCCGTTGAGGACGCCGGAGTGCGGCGCGCTGCTCGTCGAGATCCTTGCCTTGGGCGAAGAGAGCGGTATAAACCGACCAGCACGGGGCCGCCTATCCGGTCACTCGTCCTCCTGCCGGCTCATAGCCGTATGCTTCGCCCTTACGCACCACGCGACCGATGCCCGGCCAGCCAAGGTGCGCGCCGGCGATCCACGTCCCCGCCTCGGCCGCGTCACTGAAAACCTTTAGGCGGGTTGCGCGCGCGGTCAGCTGATCGTCGTCATAGCCCCAACTGAACGCGGGATTGCCGAACTGCAAGGCCGGCACATGAACGATGTCCCCGAAGAATAGGAAACGATCCTCGTCCGTGTCGAACGTGTAGCCGGTATGACCGGCAGCATGACCGGGCAAGGCGACCGCCCTCAATCGCTCACCCACCTGGTCGCCATTCTGGACAGGCTTCAGCAGGGGCCGGAACTGCGCAAGGTGCGCGTAAGCGAAAAAGCTCTGCACAGCCGCCTCGGGAATTACGATCGCCTTCAAGTTTGGAAAGAGCACTCGGCCGTCGGGGGTCAAAAGTCCGTGCACATGATCCTGATGGGCGTGGGTGAGCGCCAAGACCGTGATCGAAGCCGGGTCGATCTTGGCTTCCGCCATGGCCTGCTCAAGACGCCCCACTGTCAGGGCCCAGCCCCCTCCTCCGCTGTCGATCAGAACGCCGTCAACGCCTGGACCTGCAAGGGCGAAGCAATTGACAGACAGGCGAAGCGCCACTGCCTTCGCAGCTTGCGGCACCAGATTATCCTGCGGATCCCGCAGAAGGTCCGCCGGCATCTCGATGTAACCGTCCGAGAGCGACCAGACGCGCCACCTTCCCGACGTGCTGCCGAGCACGTTATTGGTTTGCGATGTCACGATCATATGGCCACCTGCCGCAAACGAAAATGGAGGATAGGTTCGATTGTCACTATTTGGCTCTCTGCATCCTCTGCGCAAAACGTGGGAAACCGATGAAGATCAATGCGGAAAGCACCCGATCTCGATAGGCCATGGATCGGAAGATGATCGTTGACGGATCTGCTAGCTTCGCGGCGATGCCAGCTCTTATTGCATTCCCATGTAGATTCTCCCTTCGTAAGCTCGTCAATCATCTGATTTATGCGCTTTCGGCGTGTTTCCGGGTGACGGGCGCGCTCGATCCAATGCAAGTAATCATTGCGCTGATAGGGAGGCCGTTGCTCGAAAGCAGTCATCAGATTTGCGGCCTCGAGCTCTGCACGCAAACTGTCGGGCATCTTAGCCAACGGACGTTTCAGCAACTCACATCTCCGCCATTCGAATCCTGATGCTGGAATAGATCACAAGTCAGCCGTCGCGCCTGCGAGACCGCAGCCGGCCTGGCGACAGCCCTTTCAATCGGGTCACGACGCGATTCATATGGGCCTGGTGAGTGAAACCCGCGTGCTGAGCAATCTCGGCCAGCGGCAGATCGCTATTTTCCAAAAGCTCGACCGCGCGATCAACGCGGCGGCGTAAAATGAATTGATGTACCGGCAATTGCGTCGCCTCGCGAAAGGCGGCGGTGAAGGCGCGTCGTGGTATTCCCGCGATTCCAGCAAGATGGTCGATCGACACCCCCTTTTCCAGATCGCCGTCAATCGCAGCGAGGACCCGGTCGAACCGCTGCGAGGTTAGGACCGGAGACTTCTGCTGCCGCTGGCGTGCATGCCCGAGACGAAGCAGGTTCGCGAAAACCAGGCCCAGCGTCCATTCGCGGACGATCGGGTTGGCGGGCGGGTCGCCTTCGAGGCGTCGACACAACTCGGCCACCAGCGAATCGCGTATCGGTCGATCGGTCAGGATTACCAGGTCCTCGGGGGTCCCGCCTGCGGATACCAGGAGCCTTGACGCCAGCGCGGAGTCAACGGTGATCATCGTCAGCTCTCGCGGCTCCTCGATCTTGAACCGCGTGGCACGCTCGGGAAGACTGAGCAGCAGGTCGCCGGGGCGGGTGAAGACGCGCCGCAGCCCGCGGCCAAGATCGATCTCTGCATAGGATGAACCGCTGCGAATCACACGCAGCTGAACGACTCCGGCCGGCGCATGGCGATAGTCGCCGGCAGGAAAGAACAACCTCTTTGCACTTGCCGCGATCACCATCGTTGTACCGGGCGTCCGGACGCAAGTTCCTCCAGGACTTCGATGATCGATCGCCGCATCCTCGATCCTTGATGCCTACACTTTTGCCCGTTTGTCGGGTCCACCAGGCGCATCATTTGCCAGGGCAGTCAGTTCACCAATCCGGGGCACAAAGATATTGTGCAGTGTCTGGGTCATAATGGTCATTTCACGCTGAACTTGCAGTTCCTGTGCGGCGGGAAACAATGTGTCCTGCAAGAAGAGCTCCAGGCCTGCCTTGTCGTCCCATATCTCGATGATGCGATAACCATCGTCTGTGGCATGCGCGATGTGCTGGTAGATGCCGCCAGCGGGCCGTTTCTCCACGCCGATCCGATCGAGGATGCGGCTATAATCTTCGGCCGTCAGGCCGGCAATATCAAGTGTCGTCACTACGGCCATGGTTCATCCTCGCTGCTGATAGTGGTTGTTTGAGGTGGAGTTCTTGGACGGACCCCGGATCCTATTGGGCCGATGTCGTTTGGCATCGCCCGCCCTGACGGCGAGTTTGTCTCCCGAACTTCACCGACAGGAGCGGTCTTTGGTCCTCAGCCACCGAGCGCCTCGATGACAAGACGGGCGGTCGCCGCTCCGGAGAAGTTCTGCTGGCCGGTGATCAAATTGCCGTCGCGCACGGCAAAATCGCGCCACAGCCCGGCCTGAATATAGTTCGCGCCGAGCGCACGCATCTCATCCTCGATCCGCCATGGCATCAGATGCGTACCGTGCGGCAGCGCGCCCATCTCCCAGACGGCATTGTCGGCGAAGTCCTCCTCGACATTGGCGAACCCCGTAACAGTGCGCCCTTTGGCCAGCAGCTCGCCGGTTGAGAGGCGCGCGTAACGCAGCAGCGCGACGCCATGACACAAGGCAGCCGCGACCTTGCCGGCCGCGAAGAAGTTGACGAACAGCCGCTGCAACTCAGTTGCGTCTTCGAAGGTGAACATCGGCGCCTGGCCGCCAGCGACGACGATCGCGTCGAACGCGTCGACCGACAGCTCTGCGATGGGCCGGGTCGTCTCCACCAGCGCCGCCAGTTTCGGCGTCGACAGGAAACCGAGCGAGATCAGATCCGTATCCGAATAGCCGGACGGATCGCGCGGGTCGCTCAACGCATCCGCCTCGCATTTGCCGCCCTCAGGCGAGAAGATCGCGACTTTATATCCGCGCGCGGTGAAGGCGAGCCAGGGATGAGTTAACTCGCTCCACCAAAACCCGACCGGCCAGCCTGTGGTGGTTGACACAGCCGGGTTTGAAAGGACCATCGCGACGCGTTTAGGATGCCGCGGGTCGAGTGGGTTGGAATCGCGCACGCTCATCGCGCCATCTCGACCGGTTCGCCAAGATTCGCCCAAATCGTCTTGTATTGGGTGTAGCTTTCCCACGCCTCGCGGCCCTGCTCGCGGCCATAGCCGCTCATCTTGAAACCTCCGAACGGCGCATTAGGATGGTACTTGTGCCAGCAGTTCAGCCAGACCGAGCCTGCCTTGATCCGGTCAGCGAGCCGCAAGGCGCGGCCGAGATCGCTGGTCTGGATGCCCGAGGCGAGCCCGTAGTTCGTATCGTTGGCGATCCGGATCGCGTCCTCCTCGCTGTCGAATGGAATCACCGGCAGGACAGGGCCGAAAATCTCTTCGCGCGATATCCTTAGGTCGTTGGTCGCATCGGCGAAGATGGTCGGCTCGATGAAGAGGCCCTTGCCGTTGACCTGGCGGGTGCCGCCGCCCGCGGCCAGTCGCGCGGTGCGCTTGCCCTCTTCGACATAGCTCAAGACCTTGTCATACTCGCCCCGCGATGCGATCGGCCCGATCATCGTCGCAGGGTCCAGCGGATCGCCGAGCGTCGCCGACTTCGCCATGGCGCTCAGCTTCTCGACGACCTCGTCATAACAGGCGCGTTCGACCAGCAGGCGCGATCCGGCGACGCAGACTTCGCCCTTGTTCCAGAAGATGCCCCAGAAGGCTGCCTGTATCGCGGCATCGATATCGGCATCGGCGAAAACGATATTGGGACTCTTGCCGCCGAGCTCCATGGTCAGGTGTTTCATCGTCCCGGCACCGTTGCGCATGATGCCCTGGCCGACGGCGGTCGACCCGGTAAAGGCGATCTTGTCGACGCGGACATCGTTGACCAGCGCGTCGCCTATGGTGCCGCCCGGGCCGGTGACGAGATTGTAGACGCCCGGCGGCACGCCCGCGTCGAGGATGACTTGCGCCAAGGCGAGGGCCGTCAGGGGCGTGTCGGTCGCAGGCTTGTGAACGACCGTGTTACCCGCCGCGATCTTCGAACAGGACAGCGCGAGGGGAAAATTGAACGGGGTGATCGCAGCGACCACGCCGAGCGGCTCGCGCCGCGTCAGGATCCTGATATTTGGTTCGTAGCTTGTACGATAGGCGCCGTCCATCGCGCTCATGGCGAGCCCGCCATGAAAGCGGAACAGTCCTGAGCAGTGCGGCATGATGATATCGCGGAAATCGCGATAGGGCATACCCATATCCATCGCCTCGCGCACCGCGAAATCCTCGGCCCGCTCGTCCATCAGATCGGCGATGCGAAACAGGATCTTGGCGCGCTCCTCATGATGCATCCGCGCCCAGGGTCCTTGCTCGAAAGCCCGCTGCGCGGCCGCGACGGCATCGCTCGTGTCGGTGACGTCCGCCTTCGCAATATCGGTGATAGCCGCCTCCGTGGTCGGATCAAAAGTCGTCGAAGTCTCGCCACTGACGGCATCGCGCCATTGGCCATCGATCAGCAGACGTCCTACTGGAATCGCGTTGCGCCGCGCGGGTAGATAATCAGTCATGAACCGGTTCCGTCCTGTCGAATGAGATTGAAGGAAATTGTCGGCCCCATCCCCCGCCGATAGGCGAGTTGGACCAATAGCAGCATCATCGGCTCGATCAGGCGCGAGGCCGTGAGATCGCCGACATCGACCGGCATTGTCGGTAGATCGGCGAGAAGCCGGCAAACCGCCGCCTTGGCATTAGCGTCATTGCCGGCGACATAGCTCGTCACCGGATCGCCGTTGAGACGCGGATCATCCCTGTCAAGCAATTCGGCAAACGTCGGAATGCACTTGACGACAAGCGCGCCCGGCGCGTGCCTCTGAACCTCCTCGCCTACAGAAGTCGCAGTGCCTAGCAGCATCGTGGAAAGGTCAGGCGCGACTGCATTGGTATTGTCCCAGACGACCTTGCCCGACAAATCGCCAAGCGCGTCCATCGCCAACTCGAGAGCCGGCCATGGCGTCGCCAGGGCAATTACGTCGGCCCATCTCGCTACTTCGTCAGGGGCACCGAAGCCAACACGGAGGGTTGCCGCGATTGCGCGCAACTTGCCTTCGTCACGACTGAAGCTGAGGCGAATTTCGTGCCCGGCGAGGCCAAGACGTTTCGCCAAGGCCTTCCCGAGCGAGCCTGGTCCGATGATCGCAACTTTCACAACTGCCTCCCGACACGCGATCGGGCTTCCCTAGCATCATTGCAGTCGCGCTTATTTCACGAATTGCCCTTGCACGATCGGGCGCACTTGTCACATGGGTCGGCGCCAATTGGCATCCGGATCGGCGTTCACGCCCTCCCCTGAATGTGTCCCTACTGGGGACATATGTGCGGGGCGACTATAGAGCAGGGTACCATTTTCTCAGCGCAGTTCCCCAGGGCACAAGGCTGCTCATATTGGTTGACGCTAGATTTTCTTTGCCTAATCCGTCGGCGTTGCGATGACTTTTGTGGCATCAGCATAACGCGATTGCCTGCAAATCCGGGGAAAGGCCGCCTCAGGACGGCTTTCCGGACTGGCACGCCCCTTGCTTCGTTGTTCACGTGCAGAGCGTCTAGGGTTCCGGCCGTGTCGATCACGGTGCTGGTCCAAGAGACGCGACCGCTTGAGATGCATTGAGGCATCCGGCGGAACACGGCGGGCCAAAATCCCGGGAGAACCCTGCACGGGTTTGCTGGCGCGAACCTCTCCCGGATGCGCGCTCCGTGAACCCCCCAAACAGACGTTCGGACGCAATCCGGATCGCAAACAGGGGTATGCAATGCTTCGCAAACTGGCCGCAATCATCCTAGCCGCATCACTCAGCCTCCCCTTCATCTCAGCCGCGCAAGCGGCGCCCAAGAAAGACTTCAAGATTTGCTGGTCGATCTATGTCGGCTGGATGCCGTGGGGCTATCTTTCCGACAGCGGCATCATGAAGAAGTGGGCCGACAAATACGGCATCAATGTCGAGATCACCCGCATCAACGACTATGTCGAGAGCATCAACCAGTACACCGCCGGCGGCTTTGACGGCTGTTCGATGACCAACATGGATGCGCTTTCGATCCCGGCCGGCGGCGGTGTCGACACGACGGCCCTGATCGTCGGCGATTTCTCCAACGGCAACGACGCGGTCATCCTCAAGAACAAGGCCGCGCTCAAGGATATTGCCGGCCAGAAGGTCAATCTCGTCGAGCTTTCCGTCTCACATTACCTACTTGCGCGCGCACTGGAGACGGTGGGGTTGGCCGAAAAGGACATTACGGTGGTGAACACCTCCGATGCCGACATGGTCGCTGCCTACGGCACCAGCGATGTCACCTCCGTCGTCACCTGGAATCCGCTGGTCTCGGAAATCGCCGCCATGCCGGGCGCCCACAAGGTATTCGATTCGACTGAGATTCCCGGCGAGATCATCGACATGATGGTCGTCAACACCGCGACGCTGAAGGACAATCCGTCCTTGGGCAAGGCGCTTGTCGGTGCATGGTATGAAGCCATGGCGCTGATGACGTCGGGCACGCCCGATGGCAAGGCGGCCAAGGAAGAGATGGCCAAGGCGTCGGGGACGGATCTTGCCGGTTTCGACGCTCAGCTTGCATCAACGGCGATGTTCTTCGAGCCGGCCAAGGCGGTCGCATTCACCAACGGCGCCGAACTGCCGAAGACCATGGATCTGGTGCGCAACTTCCTGTTCAGCCACGGCATTCTTGGTACCAACGCGCCGACCGTCGACGTGATCGGCATGAGCTTCCCCGATGGCTCGACGCTGGGCGATGTCAACAACGTCGAGCTGCGCTTCGATCCGGCCTTTATGGCAGAGGCGGCGGGCGGAACGCTCTGACGCGGGAGCGCGACATGCTAGTCAGAGGTACCGGCATCATGCAGGCCGCGGCAGGCCCCGAAGTCGCCCGCCTGCAACCTAGCAGGCCGAAAGCGCGGCTTCGCCTCATCAACGCGACGGTCTCGCGCGGCGGAGCGTTGCTGCTTGGGACGCTGCCGTTTGCCGCCGTGGCGATTGCCTATCTCTTCGCTTCGTCGCAAAGGCTGGCGGTCAATCCCAGCGACAAGCTGCTGCCCTCCCCTGCACAGATGTGGTCGGCCTTTTCAGACCTGGCGACAGTGCCGGACAAGCGCTCCGGCGACCTGATCCTGTGGGCCGACACCTATGCCAGCCTGATCAGGCTGTTCGCCGGAGTCGGCATGGCCACGCTGGTGGCGCTCAGCCTCGGCGTCGCCATAGGTTTCATCCCGCGCGTCAGGGCCTTTCTGCTGCCCTTGGTCACAGTTGTCTGCGTCATCCCGCCACTGGCGCTGCTGCCGATCCTGTTCATTGCGCTCGGCCTCGGCGAAACGGCCAAGATCACCTTGATCGCTCTCGGCGTCGCACCGGTCATGGTGCGCGACATCGCCAACCGGGTGATGGAATTGCCGCCGGAGCTCGTCGCCAAGGCACAGACGCTCGGCGGCAACAGCTGGACCATGGTGCTCAGGCTGGTGCTGCCACAGGTCATGCCGCGCCTCATCACTTGCGTACGGCTGGCGCTTGGGCCGGCCTGGCTGTTCCTGATCGCGGCAGAAGCCATCGCCTCCACCGAGGGGCTCGGCTACCGCATCTTCCTCGTTCGTCGCTACCTGTCGATGGACGTCATCCTGCCTTACGTCGCCTGGATCACGCTGCTTGCGGTGATGACCGACTGGCTGCTCGTGCGGCTCTCTCACGTCATCTCGCCCTGGGCTCATCCGGTGCGGCGCAGATGAGCCGGATCCTCGTCCATGGACTGGAGAAGAGCTACGGCGACGCCCGCGTGCTGGAACGGGTCAACGTCTCCGCCGAAGCGGGTGAATTCCTGTCGCTGGTTGGCGCCAGCGGTTGTGGAAAATCGACGTTCCTGCGCATCCTGCTTGGCCAGGAACAGCAAAGTGGCGGCGTGGTCGTCGTCGGCGACCAGCCGATCGTGCCGGAGCCGACGCCGCAGCGCGGCATCGTCTTCCAGCGCTATTCCGTGTTTCCGCATCTGACCGCGTTGCAGAACTTGCTGCTGGTCGAGGACTTCCGTTCGGGCGGACCGTTCGGCCGCGTCTTCGGCGCCAGGCGCACAAGCGCCAGGCAAGAAGCCGAAACCATGCTGGAACGGGTCGGGCTTGGCCATGCGCGCGACCTCTATCCGGCCATGCTTTCTGGCGGCATGCAGCAGCGGCTGGCGATCGCGCAGACCTTGCTCGGCCGGCCGCAGATCCTGCTTCTCGACGAGCCCTTCGGCGCACTCGATCCCGGTATTCGCATCGAGATGCATGAGCTGCTCACCGAGCTCTGGACCGAGCACGGCATGACCGTGGTCATGGTCACCCACGATATCGGCGAGGCATTCAAGCTCGGCACCCGCGTGCTGGTCTTCGACAAGGTGCGCCACGACCCCCAGTTCCCGTCCGCCTATGGCGCGACGATCACCTACGATCTGAAGCTCGACCGCAAGCACCGGGCTTCCGCACGAGACGTGGCCGAAGTGGCCGCGATGGTCGGGACGACCCGACTGGATAACGCAATCGCGACGACGGCGTCGTGAAGGAGGTTTCATGCACAGAGATAGTCCAGAACGCCGGCATCGTCGCGCCGGGCTCACCGACCACCAGCCACGCCAACGCTTCCACCATCCGAACTTCGAGATCCGCGACATGCAGGGCTGGAAGTCTATCGAGGCGGAAGGAAAGCTGCCCGAGGACGGCTGGCGCAAGGAACAGAAATGGGCACTCGACATGGGCCTGCCCGGATCGGATTCGATCATCGACAAGTCGATCCCGACATTCGCGCGAGGCGAGTTGCCGCACTTCGCCGGCATCAACACCTTCCTCAAGGCGCCCTATGTCGAGAACGTCCGCGATGTCGGCAGATATGACGCTGCCGTCATGGGCATTCCTTTCGACAGCGGCACCACTTACCGGCCCGGAACCCGCTTCGGGCCGCAAGGCATGCGCCGCATCTCGGCGCTTTACACGCCTTACAATTACGAGCTCGGTGTCGACCTGCGCGAGCAGATGACGCTTTGCGACGCCGGCGACGTCTTCACCATCCCCGCCAATCTCGAAAAGAGCTTCGACCAGATCACCAAGGGCGTCAGCCATGTCGCCTCGTCCGGCGCGCTGCCGATCATGCTCGGCGGCGACCATTCGATCGGGTTTCCGTGCGTGCGCGGCATCGCCGACGTGACCTCCAAGCGAATCGGCATTATCCATTTCGACCGCCACATCGACATCCAGGAAAAGGATCTCGACGAACGTATGCACACGACGCCCTGGTATTGGGCGACCAACCTGCCGAACGTCTCGGCCACCAATCTGGTGCAGCTCGGTATCGGCGGCTGGCAGGTGCCCCGCTACGGCGTGGCCGAGGCGAGAAAGCGCGGAACCAACGTGCTGACGATCTCCGATATCGAACAGATGGGGCTGGAGAAGGCGGCCGAGATCGCGCTCGAGATCGCATGGAAGGACACCGACGCCGTATACATCTCCTTCGATGTCGACAGCATCGATTGCGGTTTCGTGCCGGGTACGGGCTGGCCGGAGCCCGGTGGCTTCCTGCCGCGCGAGGCACTGAAGCTGCTCGGGCTAGTGTCGGCGCCCGGCATCTGCGGACTGGAAGTGGTCGAGGTGTCGCCGCCCTACGACACGTCAGACATCACGGCGCTGTTTGGCGTGCGGGTTGTCGTCGAGGCGCTCGGCTCGATGGTCGCGCACGGCAATCTCGGCAAACACAAATCCATCATCGACAAGCCGACGAGCTTTTGACCATGCACGATGATCATCACCACCACAGCCATGATCATGGCGACGGTCACCATCACGGGCCGAACGGTCATCATCACCATCCCCACCCCGTCGGCCACAACGGGCCGGCCGGCAAGCCGTTGCAATGGCAGACACCGCATCTACCGCACGACCATGCGCCCGAACCCGCCGACGCGCGGGCGACCGATCTCGATCTCGTCGAGATCGCGTTTCTCGAAGGGTTTTCGCGGGCGCCCGACCCGTCCAGTTTCCTGCGCCTCGCCGGGATTCCGTTCGTCGGCGAGACCGCCGACGGCGTGCGGCTGCATCTTCTGCGCGTCGAGACGCAGGACATGGTCGATGTCGGCGCCGTCATGCCGCTGATTGGCGGCGCCGGCGTCACCTATCACCCGCTGCCCGCGAAACTGACGTCGCGCCGGCGCCGCCTGGCCTTCGTCTACCATAACGGCAAGGCACAAACGCCCCTTGACTTCGGCGAGGCCCGACTTCTGGCCGACAGGTCCGGCGCCGCACAATTCACCATGCCAGGGGCCGGACAATGAGCACCGGCCTTGAACCGATCGCACCCCTATCAAACAGGTCCAGAACCATGAACAGAACGCTTTCATTCTTCGGTAGACTCGCCCTGGCAGCCGCCACAACCCTCATCCCCTCATTGGCCTTCGCCCATAGCGGCGGTTTTCATGCCCACGGGTTTGTAGACGGCCTTCAGCACCCGCTGACCGGTATGGACCACCTGCTTGCCATGATGGCTGTAGGCATCATTGCCGCTCGCGCCGGCGGCAAGGGGATCATCATCGTGCCGTCGTGCTTTGTCTCGGCGATGCTCGCTGGCGCCCTGCTCGGTATCGCCGGCATCGGCCTGCCCTCACTGGAAACCGGCATAACGCTGTCGCTGGTGGTCTTCGGCGCGATAATGGCGCTTGCCAAGCCGCTTCCGCTCGCTGTGGCCGCCTCGCTGACTGCTCTCTTCGCCCTCTTCCACGGCAATGCCCATGGCCTCGAAATTCCCGAGACGGCCAGCGGCATCGCTTATGCAATCGGCTTAGTGGTCGCTACTTCGGCTCTTCACGCGACCGGCGCGTTAGCCGCCCTGACACTTCGGCGCTGGCCGCGAGCCATCCGCACGGCAGGCGTCGGCACGTCGTTGGTCGGCGTGGCGCTGGCGGCACAGATCATCTGAACCGCAGCCCATTCATCTGCGATGAACAGGAGGCGAAGGCGTGATCAACCGGCTAACCGTTTGGCAGCGCATTCGAAACGTGCTGTACCAGATCCTGAATACCCGGTCTGAGCGACCCTGATCTCATCCGGAGATTGAGGCTAGCAGCTTGCCGTAAGCCGCGCGCGCGTACGGAGCGGTCCGCCGTGGGTCGCGACTAACTTCCTAGCTGCAGCCGGACCGTCTTGCCTGACGTAGCCGGCCTGTTCCCAGCTACGCCAAATGATCGCCGTCGTGAACTCCGTGCCGGCGAGCGTGACTTGGTCGTCGCCGCTGCTGGCGGCCTCCCGGGCGAGGTCATGAAGAACTGGCGTGTCAAAGCGCCGAACACATTCGATCGCGAATTCGGCTTCTCACGCATGGGCTACGAGATCGCCTGGGGTGCGGCGATGGCCGATGTAGCATCCAGACAGTAATTCGAGGTCGATTGCGTAGGGGACTATGCGCGGCTTTCTATTCCGAACACCGTGCCGGCGTCGTTCAAGCACTTGATAAACGATCCTGACACTCCACCGGCGGTTGGCAACACATCTGCGGCCTCCACAGGCCCACCATAAGTCAATAAAATCAAACGCTATGGACGGCGGTTCGCCAGCCTTGACTTGGCTAACCAAGTGCAACAATGCCTCTAAATCATTGAAAGATAACGATAATGGTGGGCCCGGAGGGTGCTTGGAAAGTCAGAAATATCAAAGGGTTATTCGACAGTGGGACTGTGTTGCGTTACTATGCTTTCCGATGTTTTTCGGTTAATTTGTCCCACCTTCTGATGCCGAATGCGGTCATTCGCCGAGTCAGGTTCACGGGCATTTGCAGGCTTGGGCAGCGCACCGGTGCCGACGGCCTTGCCTCGAAAACCGCGGCCGGCCGAGCAACTTGCGCCACCGCGAGCATTCTCATAACAGCGCAGTTCTCGTGCATGTTGACGAGCAGTTGCTCCGATGAAAAAGGGCTGAGTTTTCTAGGCCGTGAACTCATGAATTGGGGAAGACCGGGATCGGTGGGAAACGGACGCTCCGGACTTCCTGTACCTGAGTGGCTTGGATAGGTGCCATGGTCGCCGAGGTCTGACGATCCTTATTTCAACCGCACTCAGTCGCGGTAGCGCAGCGTTTCCAGCACGAGTGCGAAAGCCGGCGAGAGTTGACGCCGGCTTGGATAATACAGGTGATATCCCGGCCGAAGGGGGCACCAGTCCTCAAGAACACGCACCAGGCGACCCTGTTCGAGTGGGTAGGTCACCAGATCCTCGGGCAGATAGGCGAGCCCGAATCCTTCAAGGCTGGCCTGACAGATCATCGCGAGGGTGTTGAACGCGGCGTGTCCTTGAACGCGCACCTTCAACTCCCGCCCCTCCTTGCGAAACTCCCACGGTGCACAGCCGCCTGTGGGCAGTCGCAGGGGTATGCACGCATGATCGGCAAGGTCTTCAGGCGTGACCGGACGGGAGCGGCTTGCGAAGTATGAAGGCGCTACCACAACCGCCATGCGGAAGTCTGGCCCAACGCGCGCCGAGATCATGTCCTTGTCCACCTGTTCGCCAAGCCGTACACCCGCATCGAAGCGATCGGCCGCAATGTCTGCCAAGCCGTAGTCGTGGATAATCTCGACCCTGATGTCGGGATAGTCGCGCATGAGCCCGACCATGGCGGGCCAGATGATGGTCTCGCCGGCATGCTCCACGGTGGTGATCCGGACTGTGCCGGCCGGCTTGTCGCGCAGGGCGCTGAGGGCGGCAATCTCGCTTGCGATCTCATCTAACTTGGGAGCGATGCTTCGAAACAGGCGATCCCCCGCTTCGGTTAGCGAGACGCTGCGGGTCGTGCGGGTCAGCAGCCTAACGCCGAGGCGCTCTTCCATCGTCCGGATCGAATAGCTCAGAGCCGACTGCGACACGCCGAGCATGGCGGCCGCCTTGGTGAAGCTGCGCTCGCGGGCGACGGCGATGAAGGTCAGGAAGTCATCCAGGCTGTCGCGACGCATTCATCAATCCCCCTTCTAAGCTCATGCAAATTATACCATCTAATTGCATGCCGCTAAAGGAGCTAACTTCCTGACATCAAGGCCAGACGGTCCACCGGAGCAATTCTCCGCGCAATACCTACCCGTCCAACTGGCCCACTGAAGGAGAACAAAATGAAGAAGGTAATCGTGGGCGCGCTCGCCGCCCTCACCATGATCGTGAGCCCGGCCGCCTTTGCTCAGGAAGCGACTGGCTCCGTCCCCCGCGCCTACATGATCGGCAGCTATGACATTAAGGACCAGGCGGTGTTTCAGCAGTACATCGAAGCCGCCTCGCCGCTCGTCACCCAGTATGGCGGCCGCGTGATCGTCTACAATCCCAATGTCACTGCCATCGAAGGAAGCTCGAGATCGGTGATCGCCATCGCCGAGTTCCCGAGCCTTGCTGACGCCAAGCGCTACTACAACTCGCCCGAATACACGGCGGCCCGGCAGTTTTTTACCAAGTCGACCGAAGGATTTCGCATCATTACCGAAGGCGCCGGCCTTCCGCAGTGACGCAGTCCGCTAGCGGTGGATACCGATATGGGGACGTTAGCCCCCGCTGTCCATCGCGTCCGAATTCGGGGCCGATCTGCGCCTAGAGAACAGGAGCCCAATATGAGTGTTTGGTTCATCACCGGCGCAGGCCGGGGCCTCGGTCTGGATATCGCCAAGGCCGCATTGGCGGCGGGCCACAAGGTGGTGGCAACCGGCCGCAACACGGAAAAGGTCGCAAGGGCCGTCGGAAAGTCCGAGAACCTCCTTATCGTCAAGCTGGACGTGACGAGCGCGGCCGACGCCGAAGCCGCTGCCCAGGCAACGCTTGACCGGTTTGGCCGCATCGACGTGCTGGTCAACAATGCGGCGAGTTTCTTTGCCGGGTACTTCGAAGAGTTGACCGCCGAACAGATGCAACTGCAGCTCAGCACCAGCCTCGTCGGTCCCATGAAGGTGACGCGGGCCTTTCTGCCAGCGATGCGCAACCAGCGGTCCGGCAGGGTCATTTCGATCTCCTCGACGGCCGGGCTGATGGGTTTCGAGTTCTGCTCGGCCTATTCAGCCTCGAAGTTCGGCCTCGACGGCTGGATGGAGGCGCTGCAGACCGAAGTCGTGCCGTTCGGCATCGAGACGATGATCGTGAACCCCGGCTTCTTCCGCACCGAGCTTCTCACGGAAGAGTCGACCAACTATGCCGCGCCTTCCGTCGAGGACTACCATGAGCGGCGGACGGCGCAGATCGCTTTCTGGCGTTCTCAAAACGGCAAGCAAGGGGGTGACCCCGCCAAGCTTGCGCGCGCCCTGATCACGCTCGCGGCTGGGGACGTGCTGCCCCACCGTTTCCTTGCCGGTGCCGATGCCATTGCCACGGCAGAGCAGAAGATTGCCATTCTGCAGCAGCAGATCGATACCTATCGCGAGCTGTCGAGTTCCCTCGCCATCGACGACAACGGCCGCAACTAACGACCCCTGCGGAACGTCCGGACTTGCCGTGCTGGTGGCTGAACACCATTGGCACTGCAATTCCGAGGTCAAGACTTCGTGGCTGCGGCACTCCCAAGATCACCTGTGAATTGATCAAATACGTCCGCTAAGAGGTCGATTGTCGACTGGCGGCTTTCCTATTGCAGGGGAATCTGATTCCAGACTCTGCATGAGCCGATATGACCTGACCGACTTCGAATGGCACGTGATCGGGATCGAGATCATTGTCTCGGTCGTTCCCGAGGCGGGCTGACAATCAAAATCCCTGCTCTTGTCGACGCCAAAGGCATGCCGATCAAACTGATGCTCACGGCAGGTCAGATGAGTGATATTGCCTCGGCAGCGGACCTGATCACGGATTTGCCGGAGGGTGCCATGCTGCTCGCCGACAAGGGCTATGATGCCAACGCCTTGCGTAATGCGGTCAGCGAAAGGCATGGGCCAACATCCCGCCCAAGGCCAACCGCAAGGACCCGATCTGCTTCAGCCCCTTCTTCTGTATGAGGCCCGCAACTTGGTTGAGCGCTTCTTCAACAAAGCCAAGCAGTTCCGCCGCATCGCAACCCGCTACGACAAGTTGGCTGAGAACTATCTTACCGCGCTCAACCGTCGCAATCCGCATCTGGCTACCCGGCAATGAGTCTACGTCCTAGCACTACTTTGGCAGAATTGATTTTGGGGTCATTCGGAACCGGATACGGCAGTGTGGACATCGTTGTGGCGGATGGTGGTTTGAGAGTGCTGCTATGACGGCGCGTCGGATGGCTGGCAGTGTCGGTTTAGGCGGGCCGCGTCTCGTCCTTTTTTTCCCGCTTTGCCCTGATGTTGCAGGAAGGCATAAGCGATCATTGTCATCAGTGCATGTCGGTGGAGGCCTTGCCACGATCGGCCTTCGAAGTGATCGAGACCGAGCTCTTCCTTCATCTGCTGATGGGCCTGCTCGCAGACCCATCGGGCTTTGATGGCCGCCGCCAGCTGCTTTAATGTCGCCTCGGCTGGAAGATTGGACAGGTAGTACTTGCGTTCATCGTTTGAGCGCCACTCGCCAACCAACCAGGCTTCCTCGCCTGGCATATGCTGTTGTCCCTTGTCGAGAATACGCTGCGGACTGCCATCAGCAATTCGAATGCGCAGGGCAGCAAAGCGCGCGGTCAATCGGCCTTTGGTGCCACGCCGCCAGCTGAGTTTCCTCCACGTCGAGGCCGCGAGGATCGTTTCGGCTGCTGTCGATAGCGTATCGGGGATGGAATGCTTACGTGGCCGTCCATGGCCGGCGACAGGAAAGATCAATGCGACATCATGGGGATAAACCTTCTGATGCTTGGGAATGCCGACAGCCCAGGTGAGACCCCGCGCACTCAAACCCTGGCGAAATGCAGCGGATAGACCAAAACCTGCATCCGCGAGCACAGTACCAAACCGGACACCTGCCGCAATCAGCCGATCGATCTCGCCGAGCGCGATCTCGGGCTTGGTGCGGGATACGCGCGATAGCTCGGGAACGCCCGCTTTTGCCATTCTGTCCTGATCGCTGGTCCAACTCTCGGGCAGGAACAGCCGCAAACCCACCGGGACAGGGACTTCGTCGCGTGCCAGCGTCAATGACACCAGCGTCTGGCAGTTGGCGCGCTTGCCCAGCATCGATGCATATTGTGGTGCGACCCCAACAGAATGGTCGCCCTTCTTCGGAAGAGCTGTATCATCGATCACCAGAAAAGCATCCGAAGCCCCGACTATTCTGTCAGCCTGCACCGCCAATTCCGCCTCAAGCGGACCGGCGTCCCAAATGCCATCCGAGATGAAATGATGCAGGCGGTCGTAGCGATCAGGCGCAAGGCGTTCCGCCATCGGCTCGATACTCTTGCGATCGCCCGGCCCGATGAGACCAGAAATATAAACCGGGCACATCTGCCGCCGCTTCTTGTGGCCAAGCTTCTCAACGAACGGCTTCAGCCATTCCGTCAGGGCAACATCCTGCTCTGCCATCCTTCGCACCCCTGTTGGAGCGCCAAAGATGGCCGATCATCGTTAACCGAGGATTAATCTGCCAAAGTAGTGCTAGCACTACTTTGGCACTTTAGGCCAAAGTAGTGCTAGCCTAGGCTAGGGTTGAGACGGCTGGAATCAAACTCGGCTCATGCGCGCCAAATGCAATTCACACCGCGGGCAATGAGGTAGTTGTCGAGCTCGCCGACGGTGGGACGCTTTCGTTCGACACCATCTACCCTGCAATGGGCTCTGCCATCCGCCCGAGGCTGGCGATCGATCTCGGTGCAGAATGTGACCAAACCGGTAACCTCATCCCGGATTCGCACCAGCGGACCGCCGTTCCAGGACTCTACGCGGCCGGGGATGTCGTCAAGGAGATCAATCAGCTTGCGGTGGCGTTTCGGCCACGCAGCCGTCGCTGCAAGCGAGGTGCACAATTATCTTGCGGATCGTGACGGCGAGTACTGAGTGCATGTATCTCTTCCAGATCCTGCGGGGCACGGGTCAAGGCTCGGTGATTTCGCCGCTTCTGGCCAATATTTACCTGCACTATGTCTTCGACCTGTGGGTCAACCGCACCTCGCGCGGCATCATCGCCAACCGGACTGCGAAATGTGTGAGTCCGGACACGTATCGAGGCGGCGCACCTTCGAGGTTCAAGGCGACCACCGTGGCGAGCATCTCTGTGTGGCCGATTTCCTCGGTCGCCGCGTTCAAGAGCAGATCGCGGTATTAGACCAGGCGCGACACCCCAAGCCTGGAAGAAGTATTGTGGCGCAACGCGTATCTCGCCTTCGACGCCGCTTATGGCCTGCTGCAGCGCGCGGGCAAGGATCGGATTCGGCCGTCTCCACCCTGCCCGGGAACGCAGTTTCTTGTCGGTCTAATACTTGTGACTGCGGCCGAACTTAAGTCGGACGCATTGTTCCGGCCGCCGTTAAGGAATGTGGATGAGCCAGGCGAATTGTGGTCGGACCGAACCGACGGCGCCGGCGCGATATGCAGGTCCATAGCTCCTGACTGGCCCGCGTGGGCCGCCGCTCGACGCCGCTACCGGGCTCTCACGTTCAGCTTTCGCATCTACCGGTTTTTCTTGGAGGCGGAGGAACACAATGCCGCAATGGTGGTTCGGTGCCGGCAGCGGTCCTCCCTCACTACTGGCAGATGGGAGGGCCCGATCGGCCCGCGTTCTCGAGAGGCGCGGGCCATCGAGGTAAGCAAAAGCGGCAGGGCAAAGCGTGGGCACCCGACGGATCGACAAGGAAAGATATGAGCGCACCACAATCGCAGCTCGCACATTGACCGACTCCGAGCGTCTTGCACGCCAGGCGAAAACTGCGCGATTGCGCGAGCAGCGACTGAGTGCTGAAACATCGCCGTCGAAGCCGATTGCTGCGGACGCGGAAACCAAGCTGCCCCCGAAGAAGAAGGGCAAACCAATTCAGGCCGGCTAGCGACGAGCGCGTCCGGCGCTCATCGGGTGTGGTGCGTCCTCACGGCCGGTCTGCCCACCCGCTCCCAGCCCACCCGCTGCCGTCTTGTCGGGACATTGAAATCGACGCTTATACTTGGCCAATCCTGAAGGGTGTTGGTGCGAATTGTACCTCGGCAGGTGAGATTGAATTATACCAATTGTCGGGAAGGCTAAGAGCGCAGGCAATTTCAGCCCCTTAGAGCTGACGTTGCTTAGCCGCGTATTCGAACAGTTGAAGGTCGATGGTGAGCCGGAAGACCGACGGGAAGCGAGAGCCTCGCGTATCATAGCCAACTACATGGCCGGCATCATCGATGAAGCAGAGCTCGTTTCTTTGTCTAGGCAGCCGCTGGGCCGGTAATTCACGGCTGCTGTGCTTCTCCCGGGAGAATGAGCGCTCCCTGGTTCGGCTTTGAAAATGCAAAGCCGACTTTTTTTGACAGCGGCGATCACGAGCATCTTCTCTAGGGCTGGATTACGACGGGATTGACGGGGCGCGCCAAGCCGCTGTCCAGGGGTTGATAGGCCTTGGAAAGGAGGCACTGGAAGGTCTAGACCGGACAAATATTCATGGAAGTTCGGGACGAGAGCAGCCGACAGGTTCTGACGTTAGCCGGGGTGCTGCTGCTCGGCATCCTGTTCATTGTGCTGAACTTCGAGAACGGCCTGGGCTGGATTTCCCTCTCAGCCTATTGGCAGAGCGTCATCCGCGGTTTTTCTGCTGGCCGTTGTGCTCCTATAGGCGCGACTTGCCGGCCGACGCGTCTCCGCCTGACCTGCGTTTTGCATCGAAAGGGGCGCACCGCGCGTGTCGTGATCTGCGCCACAAGAGCTGTCCCCGCGAAGACCCGCGGCTTCCCGAGGGGGGCGAGGGTCGATCGGAGCGCACCGATCTGCAGGCATACATGGGAGGGAAACATTGCTGCGGCCGCCGAACCTTGATTGTGACCTCGTGTTCCAGAACCTAAAGGAAACGGACGGAACAGCAATGCGATCAGTTCGCCAGGCCCGCAGCTCTAGGGACCGCTTTCGTGGTATCCGACGCGGCCGAAGTTTTGCTGAAGGATTGGCCGAAGCCCCGGTGCGACTCGCGGCTTGCTACAATCGAGACGTGCCTTGCCGACCTGCGCGGCGAAAAGCCACCAAGAATAGCGCGTAAGGCGTCAATCACCGCAGCCAAGGACGCCAAGATATTGCGCGGCGAACAATTTTAGACCTGTAGCCAAACATCCTTGTTGCGGTGTGGCTTCAAATGCGTACCGAAGGTGTAGCCGCTTCCATGTAACCAAATTGCCGGCTCGGCGTTTCGTTCAACGCCGTTGCAACGGTCCCGCCCACCAACGCAAGCTTACAGAACACGAATTTAGCGAGGCGATAACTTCTTCCACGAGCATAGACTGGCAAATTCATGAGTCGCAATTTTCTGGTGATTGAGCCTGAGGAAGGCATTGCCGTGCTCAAGGGGCTTGCCTCCTCGGCGCGGATCTCGATGCTGAAACTGCTGCATGAGAAGGGGCCGATGAATGTCAACGAAATCGCCGCCGTGCTGTCGCTGCCGCAATCGACCGTCTCGACAAACATCCAGGTGCTGGAGGATGCGGGGCTGATCCGCACCGAGAACCGGAAGGCGAAGAAAGGCAATCAGAAAATCTGTTATCCGACCGCCGAAGAAGTGCTCGTCGTGTTCAAGGGCGAATATCGTGCGGTCAAAAACGACGCAATGGAAGTGTCGATGCCGATCGGGCTCTACACCGGTTTCGAGGTTACCGCGCCCTGCGGCCTTTGTTCGCCGGACGGCATCATCGGCCTGCTCGATGTGCCGAACACTTTCCTCGATCCGGCCCGCATGAAAGCCGGGCTGCTGTGGTTCACGCGCGGCTTTGTCGAATACCAGTTCCCCAACAATGCCAAGCTCGCCAATGCCGAGATCACCGAACTCGAAGTGGCGATTGAGCTGTCCTCGGAGGTTCCGGGCACCAGCGCCGACTGGCCCTCGGACATCACCCTGACGATCAATGGCGTCGATGTCGGCACCTGGACGTCACCGGGAGATTTCGGCGACAAGCGCGGCGTCTTCACGCCTTCTTGGTGGAAGCTCAAGGGCTCGCAATACGGCAAGCTGAAGAACTGGCGAATTGCCACTGACGGCACCTATGTCGACGGCGTCAGGATTTCCGAAACCGGCCTCGCCGCGCTCGATCTGAAGAGCCATCATTCAATCCGTCTCCGTATCGGCGTCAAGGACGACGCCAAGCGTCCCGGCGGGATCAACATTTTCGGCAAGGGCTTTGGAAATTACGATCAGGATATCCTGCTCAGGATCAAAACCGGTTGATATCATCAACCCCGGATTGAAAAATAGTGAACCACTTTCAGCTGCTTCCTTTCATTTTAGCCAAATCGGCATCCAATTGTCAGACTTGCGGCTATCTTGTCACCGACGCTGAGAAACCGATTGGCACGACTGGTCTCACCAAGGAGTTCGAAGAGAATTTAAATACTTATCTGAGGCGACCCAGCTTACCTTGATGTATTTCATACTCCCAACCTGCCTCGTCGCAGGCTTCGCCGACTGGCTATGTCATCAGCCTAGGACATCTAGCCATCGGTTATCACTTGACGACCATCGATCAGAAACGGCGACTGGCAACACCATTGTGATGAGCGAGCTTAATCTGTGCCGTTCTTGGGTTTTTGTCGGCGTCCGTCGGGCAATGCGACCTGGACGAGGTGGGTAGCCCAGCGGCTACGCTCCTGGATCACGTTCTCTAGGCAACTCTGGAAAGTATGTGCCGATCCAAGTCGCATTTGGCCAGACCATATCGCCAGCGGTGGTTCGTCGTCTCGCGTCTGCTCTGGTAGAATAAAGTCAATTGCCGGCCTTCGATCATTACGGTCGAATGGCCATTCTCTCCTGGCTCGCCAGGATCAAGGACGGGGCCGACCGAGACATAAGGACCCTCTACCCTATCGGCGATAGCAAAGAAAACGCGTTGACGGCTTCCACGGGGGCCGTCGGGGAGGAAGCAGGTAGCGTTGAGAAGCACGCGGCCATCCGGCAATTCAACCAGTTGCGCCCCTTCTATCCCCCACTCGTAATCGGGGTGCTCGCGCGCATTGTGATGCGGCACGTCGAGATGATCGAGTATCTTGCCGAGACGTTTCCATGGCCCGAACCAAGAATCGGATTGGCTGCGCGCCAGATAGACATCAGGCTGAGGCACCCTGGTGAATTTGGGCATGCCTGAATAGACGATATAGCGCTTGCCTCCGATGATTGCGGGGTGGGGATCGTAGATGCCGTCCTCATCGGTGTCGGGCAGCGACAATATCGCCGGATTGAGCACCACCCAATGAAAGCCGTCATTGGAGACCGCGTGCTCGCAACGTCCGCCGGACTTCATGAATTCGGTCTGGATAAACATGTGGAAGACGCCGCACTCATGAATGACGCCGGGCGCCGCAATGCCCGATCCGGTTACCGGCAAAACGATCGCCTCGTGCTCTGTCCAGGGTCCATAAAGATCCGGCGCTGTGGCGTGGAGGATTTTCCAGCTCTCGGTTGTGACGGTGCCGCTGGAGCCGAAGACGTGCCAGAGCGTGCCGTCAAACACCGGACAAGGGTCCTTCAGATCATCCACGGCCTGCGGGTGAAACAACGGGAAGACGTTGGTTTCAAAGTCGATCTTCATTCCCAAGCATTCCCGCGATTGTTTCTCGGGCCCTTTCATTTGGACCGTCTGCGTGACTCAGCCGAATCGATTCGCAGGCCTTATTTATAACTCCGCCCATGAACGGTTGTTGAACGATTGAACGATTTCAACCGTTCTGTGGCAATGCGCCACATTTTGGGTGAGATCACGCACGGCGCGGGGCTTCAGCTTCTGGAGCGGCCATCATGTCAGCTGGATGCAGCGTCGTCCGGCTTGCCCTTCTCTGTTGAGCCATCGCCGGAGTGGAGCGGACCGCTGGCCTCGTCCGAGACAGTTTGGCGCTATGGAACAACTTATCGGGATGGAAGTTATATAGATGGCTGCGAATTTCATTCGAAGCTGCCTTGATTAGCGTATGTTAATCAAGGCAAATTTGTAACTGCAACCAAGGATTTCTACATGGAAATGGCGGTGGGCACCCCCCTAACACCAAATACCCCCGTACAGTCGTCAATTTTACTTTGCTTTTCCCACCTCCGATGGAATTTCGTATTCCAAAGACCGCAACACATTCTGACGCTCGCCTCAAAACAGCAGCAGCTAATTTATTTCGAAGAGCCGATCTTCGACGAAAGGCGCCACGCTTCGATGCGGGTGAACGATGTTTCACCTACGATCAGAATTGCGACGCCGGTTATTCCAGTCGGCACGTCCGCGACCAAGGCGGATGCGCTCCAGCGCAGATTCGTCGACCAGATCGTCGCCTCGACGCCGCATGAACGGTTGACCGCGTGGTATTACACGCCCATGGCGCTGCGTTTCAGCGACCACCTCGCCTATGACCTCTGCGTCTACGACTGCATGGATGAACTCTCCGCGTTCAAGAACGCACCCGCAGAGTTGAATCAGCTGGAAAAGGCGCTGTTCCAACATGCCGATATCGTCTTCACGGGCGGGCAGAGCCTTTACGAGGCCAAGCGAAGCCTGCATCGTTCGATCTTTCCGTTCCCAAGCAGCATCGACGTTGCACATTTCCATCAGGCGAGAGAGCCGGGTGAGGACCCACTCGACCAGGCCAACATACCTCACCCGAGAGTGGGGTATTTCGGGGTCATTGACGAGCGGCTCGACGTCGAATTGGTAGCGCAGGCGGCTGCGGCAATGCCGGACGTGCATTTCGTCATGCTCGGCCCTGTGGTCAAGATCGATCCGGCGAGGCTGCCCACGGCAAGCAACCTGCATTGGCTGGGCGGCAAGTCCTATGCCGACCTGCCACGCTATCTCCGGCATTGGAGTGCCGGCTGGATGCCTTTCAAGCTCAATGAGGCGACACGCTACATCAGTCCGACAAAGACTCCTGAATTCCTGGCGGCAGGACTGCCGGTGGTTTCCACGGCGATCGTCGACGTCGTACGCACCTATGGCGCCGAAGGCCTAGTCGACATTGTCGACGCCGAGGATGTCGAAGCCAAGCTTCGATCCATCCTGGCGCGTCCCCGCGATTTTCTGGTGGAGAAAGTCGACGCCTACCTCGCCGACATGTCCTGGGAGAAGACCTGGAATGCGATGGCGGCCCACATCCAGCGCGCCTACGCGATGAAGAGCGTCGTGCCGTTGCTGAGGGGAGCGTGAGCATGTTCGACTGGCTGATCGTCGGCGCCGGCTTCGCCGGCAGCGTGCTGGCGGAACGCATCGCATCGCAACGACAAGAAAGCGTCCTGATCGTCGATAGACGAAATCACGTCGGCGGCAATGCGTATGACTGTTATAATGAGGCGGGGATCCTGATCCACCGCTATGGGCCGCACATATTCCACACCAACGCCCAATCGATCATCGACTACTTGTCGCAGTTCACCCAATGGCGGTCTTACGAACACCGCGTGCTGTCGCTGGTCGACGGAAAGCTACTGCCGATACCGATCAATCTCGACACCATAAACCGCCTTTACGGCCTTAAGCTGACATCCGAGCAGCTGCAGGAGTTCTTCGCTTCCCGGCGAGAGACGGTGGAGGAAGTCCGCACAGCCGAAGACGTCGTCGTGAGCACCGTGGGCAGGGAGCTCTACGAGAAATTCTTCCGCGGCTACACCAGGAAGCAGTGGGGTGTTGACCCTTCCCAGTTGAGCAAATCAGTCACAGCGCGGGTGCCAACGCGGACCGATCGGGATGATCGCTATTTTGGCGACACTTTCCAGAAAATGCCGGCAGGCGGGTATACGCGCATGTTCCAGCGCATGCTGGATAATCCCAAGATCAAGATCATGCTGCAGACCGACTATCGTGAGATTCGCGACAAGATTCCGTTCCAGCGGATGATCTACACCGGGCCAATCGACGAATTTTTCGATTGGAAGCTGGGTCGCTTGCCCTACCGCTCGCTGCGCTTCGAGCACGTGACCCTTGATTGCGAGGAGTTTCAGCCGGTCGCCGTCGTCAACTATCCGCAGACGGAAAACTACACCCGCATCACCGAGTACAAGCATCTGACCGGACAGAAGAGTCCGAAGACCAGCCTGACCTACGAATATCCCTCGGACATCGGAGATCCTTATTACCCGGTGCCGCGGCCCGAAAACGAGGCGTTGTACAAAAGCTACGAAGCTTTGGCAGCGGCGTGCCCACAGGTCTGGTTTGTCGGACGTCTGGCGACATATCGCTATTACAATATGGATCAGGTCGTCGGGCAGGCTTTGGCGACGTTCGCACGCATTCAAAAGAGCATGCCGGCAAACGGCATCGGGCAGATGCCGACGCAGCGCGAGGCGGCGGAGTGAACGATGCGCCGGGATTAAGCTGCGTTCGCGGCGACCGACCCGCAACAATCGAGGCGTGCCTTGCCCTCATCCGCGGCGAAAAGTCGCCAAGGGTTCGCACGCCAGGCGTTCCATCGCCGCGGCCAAGGACGCCAGGATCTTTCTCGGCGGACAGATTTAGGCTTACCGGGTTGCCGATGCAGTTAAAGCGCGGCGCACTATCGGCGGGGCTATACCGCGCCTGCTGGCTCGTTTTCGAAGGCGTCGAACAATCCGCGCTGGCGCTCCAACTCGTCGGCAAGGGGCTTGAGAAGGGTGCGCGAGCCGTCCGCATGAATGGTGGAGAACAAGCCGACTTGGGCGTGGCGCGAATTGTCCCAACCGGGGTAGGCCGTCACCGGGTACAGGCATATGCCCTGAATAGGTGCGCCGAGGCTCATCGCATCGCGCACTTCGTCGCAAACATAATGGAGCCAAGCCGGCCGTCCTGACCCCTCGGCGCCGGTCTCGGCAATAAACATCGGCTTCTTGTAGCGCTCGTCGACCTCGACCAGCATTTCCGAAAGCGCCCGGTATTCGTGGTGCCCCATCGGTATCGTTGGCCCATTCAAGTACCACTGGTTGTGCGGGTAGAAGTTGAGGCCTATGACGTCGACAAGGTCCTCGCTGCCACCCAACTGCGGCTCCGCGCGCCCGACCAGCATGTCGTAAGCCTCGAACTGGCCCTGACGAGCATTTTCGGCGCGCCGCCGCTCGGCGCGAGTGCGGTCACGAGGAGCAATATGGATGAGCGGTTCAGCCCAGATGAACCTGCAACTGGGTTCGGCCTCTCGCATTGCTCTGACCCCGGCGATCGCTGCCCTGACAAGGTGGCGTTTGAACCATCCGCGCTTGTTCTGCCCGACGTGCGGGAAATAGCCGACCTCCACCGCCCACGCAAAGAACGAAATTTCGTTGATCGGACATACCAGGGGAGCCACTCCGGTGGCTAAGCGATGAACCCGAACAGCTTCCGTGGCGAAACGGACATAGGCCTCGACAAAGCCCGGGCCGCCTTGGTCGACGTGGTCTGGCGAACCATAGTGGAAGATGTCCCAGATGACCTGCACCCCGGCCGCTTGGGCTGCTTCGATCACCGACATCCAGCTCGACCAGTCAAAGACTCCCGGCGCTGTTTCGATCAAGTGCCAGCGCAAGCCGTCGCGGATCGTGCGGAGCCCAAGCTCGGCACAGCGGCGATAGTCGCCGCATGCATGGGTGTCATGTGAGGTCGCACGGATCAGATCAAGGCGCACCCCGTCGGCACGACGATGCGAGGAACACTCGAAACCAGCCATGAAAAAGCTGTCGATGCCAGAAGGATCTGCCGCGGGCCGGCGAGCCGGTTCCTCGTTCATACCGGCATCCTGACGGCCAGGGATGGCGCAAGCACTTGCGTTCGGCGATCGCCCATTGCCAGGTTCGGTCGCCTCGTCGATTTCGATTCGGCTGCCATCACGTCGACGTGTTGGCGTTGCCTGGCGATCACGGCCATGATCTCCTCGCGCAAGACGGAGACGAGATCGGGCTGGTTGCGGCTTCGACGCTCGTAAGCCAACAGCAATTGCAAGCGCTCGCGCGCCACGGGCGCGCTGCCGCGGCGCTTGAGATATCGAGCAGGTTCATGCTGCCCTCCTTCCCAACAGCCGGTCGAGGAGGCCCCTCCGCTCGAAAGGCAGAATGACCGGGAGGTCCTCGCGCTCAAGTCTTCTTGCCGCGTCGATATAGGCGCGTGCAGCGGGGTTCGTGTTTTCGCTGAGCGTAACCGGCGCGCCCACATTGGATGCGCGCAGCAGTACAATGCGGTTAGTGCCAAAACACGTGTGCTCGACAGGCAAGCGACAGAGGAAATGGCCAATCCGAATTCGCTCATTGCGCTGCTCAAGAAGATGCAAATTTCGGATTGCCACCCCAGCAATAGGCGACCTCACGCGGCCTGCTGCATTGCCCGTTCGTTGACGCCAGTTTCGCCGAGTTGGGTGAGCGCCTCATCGGTGGCTTTTTCTTCTTCGAGAGTCTGTTCCAGAAGTGGGACTGCGTCTCTTAGGCCGAGCAAGCCCGCCCACGTCACAAGAGTGCCGTAGCGCGCGATTTCATAATGCTCGACGGCCTGGGCTGCAGCCACGAGCCCTGCGTCCAATGCTGGAGCGTCTCCGAATTCCTCCAAAATCTCCTCCCCCTCCTCGATCATGCCATCGATCGCTGGGCACGTCTTGCCCTGGGCCCTCTTGCCAAACGCGTCGAAAACCTGCTGCAGGCGCTCGATTTGACCTTCTGTCTCGGCTCGATGCTTTTCGAACGCGGCCTTCAGCTCTTCGGACTCTGCACCCTTTGCCATTTTCTTTAAGGCGGTCAGAATCTTCCGTTCGGCGTAGTAGATGTCCTTCAGACCATCGTAGAAAAGGTCTTCCAAGCCCCTGGAACTGCCCTGTGATCTTCTCGTCGTCGCCATTCTCATCTCCTGTTGAAGCTATCGATGGATGTACGGCTCTAACAAGGCTACTGCCTTGTTGTTCCTTCACCACGGCCCGCAAATCGCTTGTCCTGCGAATGCTGGAACGAACTGCTCAATCTTAAGTCGAGGCGCGTCTATTTTGGTCCGGTTAACCGATGTGAATGCGCATCTGGGAAACTTCCGCAATTAATTTGGGGTGAAGTGGCTTGGAGGTGTGTCGTGCGACGGCGTGAAGATCTTATCGAGCAATATGTCGGTACGCGCAGTCGCCGCCACCGCCTGATATCGACAGAGCTCGCCTTCAGAGCGCTGAGGCAAATCGTTCCGACGCCCTCGATTTCAGACCGTGAGTTCGAAAACATGGTCGCTGGCCATGCGGTCAGTTGTGGTCTCGCCGTAGACTTCGATCATACCCGCTAATGTCGGATGCGACCTCGCCCAGGGCGGCTACACTAATTGACAATGGTTGTGCTTTGAAGCGGCAACCTGGTTCAGCGATAGTTCGACTTTTGAGCATACCGACCGATGAATGGAACCGAATATGGGTCGTAGAACCTCGATCTGCGCCATGCCTGATTCGATGGATGGTCTACAGATTAAGCGGCCTCCCCGACGTTCGAACCCGCCCCACTTTATGACGTTCTGCCATTCTGAGTCCAAAGGCGTTACGCGGAATGCGATCCCAATCGCCTCGGTCCGACGTCGACCTGGCTCAGGCCCAGTTCCGCCGACTCTATCCGCAATCCGGCAACCGCCAGCAAGGCGCGCGTTCTCGTGGCCACTTCGAGTTTGGCGGACGTTGTGCTGTTCCAGTCTGCACCGATCTCTGTCACCCCACGCGGGTTGCTCAGCTCGCGCGCAATGGATCAGGGATTGCTGCCCACCGTTGCAGCCGGCTGCCCATCGCGCAGGTGATCGCCTCTGGCTGGTTGACCGGCACCAACCCTGTCCTCCTTCTCTGCCGTCGCCGCTGCCCGAAATGGCCGTGGGTCAACAGGATGGCAGCCGGTCGGGCGCCACTGCCAAAAGGTCTCTCGGCGACATCGACGATAGTCTTCCCGACATTTGGCACCCCGGTATCGATCAACGCCAATTGTGATCGCCGCAACCAGGCACACCGAAGTAGACGACATTGACGATCGCAAGCCGCAGATAGGCGAGTTCAGGCGTAATGCTGTGTGCTCCGTCGCCACGATCCTGCATCGCAGCGCCGATTAGCCGCCAGTTTGATCTGGATGGCCACGCGTTTTCTTTGCAGCAGGTGACGGTTTCTCCTTCAGCAGCCGAATGATCGCGTCGACAGGCGACGCAAGGTCCGGCGGCGACTTCCTTTTCGATCGCCACAACCGGCCGAAGATTGTTCTCAGTATTCGCATTGCCGTTACCTCCGAGACCACCAAACTTGGTTTGGGCAACATTGTTCCTGATCTTCATGAGTTTGGAAGGCCAGCAAGTCGGCGTGGAATAAGCCGCCCGCAGGCCGCGGCTGCGCCGGCGTCCTGCCTAGCAAGGAAGCGGTTTTGTTGCTCTACGGCCCCGAGCCAGTCCATGAAGGCGAGGCCCTCGCCAAGGCCATCATTGAGACAGTCGAATGGCTGACTCGGTGAGCCCTGAGCAGCGAGGCGATCGCTCTGCCTAACCCCTGTAGAGCACTCTAAATGGCATCCAGCCGGAGCGACACCAGCTTGATAGAGCGCTTGTATATGTTGCTGGCTACTGGACTAGGCGGAATCCCGTCCGGCTGCCATGGCGAATCACTTCCTCTTCACCGGGAAGGGTGCCGACATTCTCCTGTAGCCAGTTTTCAAAAAACTTTTTGGTTGCGCTCATGCGATAGCTCCTTCGCCAAACTAGCGCGGCGGCGATCCGCAGTTGCGCTATCGCCGTCACTTTTCCAATCAGCAGGGGGATTTATCTTTCCGCGACCCGATGCGCTTCTCGGCCCCTCGAGGTCCGGGCGACGGCAGCCACGAACTTTCAGGGGCTGCGTTGGGAATGGGCGGCGTTATTTATTCTTTTGCGACTCCGGTCCAAGCGAAGCTTTCCCTGCCAGATCCGCGTGCAACGTGCGAGCCGTGTCGAGATGTTCCAGCACCGTCGGCAGCTTGTCGGAGGCGAAGTGCTGAAGCTCTGCATCCTCGCCGGAGCCAATCTCCCAGGCCAGAAGCTGCGCCGCCTTCTGGTGGTCGACGATCTGCGCGGCCAGATAAGCCAGCTCAAAGGCGGCGCCGTCCAGTTTTTCGAGATCGGCGCGGATTTTCTTATGATCAGGATCGAGCTCTTCTGGAAGCGGAATCTCGCTCTTGTCCGCGACGGATTTCAGCTGTTTATTTGCCTTGTCGTGATCTTCGACCATTCGATTTGCAAATTCCCTCACCCCATCATGGCTTGTCTTTCCGGCCGCGAGCCGACCCAGCTCCACCTCGGCCCTGCCGCCAGCCGTGACCAGCTGGGCGAAAAGCCGATCCTGATAATTCGTCTGGTTCGGCGCTGGAACTCCAGGCTTCTCCATCCTCGTGTCGGGAGCAAGGCCGGCCGGATTGCCGATCTGCGCCAACGCACAACAAGGCCACAGCGCCAGGGCGAAGGTGATTGCGGCAGCACGCACGATGTCCTCCATTCCGCGCCGAAAGCGGGCCCCCGGCAGCGGCTTTTTCCCTCGTTCAGAGAGTGAGCAGGTAAGCCACGAGTGAATCCTTTTCCGGCTGGTCAAGCTTCGTTCCGAGCACCAAGTTGAAGAACTCAACCGTATCGCCAAGCGTCATCAGGCGGCCGTCATGCAGATAGGGCGGAGAATCCTTGATCCCGCGCAGTGTGAAGGTCTTGATCGGTCCATCCGGGATGGCGACCTGGTCGTTGAAGGTCTTACCGATCTTGTAGAACCGCTCGAGCTTCAGGTCGTGCATGTTGTTGTCCATGAATGACAACCCTGGAACATGACACTCGGCGCAGCGGCCCTTGCCCATGAACACCTGCTCGCCCTTGAGCTCCTGCGCACTTGCGGTGGCCGGGTCAAGCCGCCCGAACGGGTCGAGCTTGGGCGCCGGCGGAAAATCGATGATGTTCTGCATCTGCGCCATCATCGCCACCTGGTTCGTGCGGTCCGGTAGATTCACCCCTTTGCGGGTGGCGCTCACGTGATCGCCGTTGAAGTAGGCGGTGCGCTGCTCGAATTCCGTGAAGTCCTCGACTGAGCGCAGCGAGCGCTTGGAGCCATGAATCTGCTGATTGAACAGGCCGCGCAGGCTGGTTGTGTCGAGCCGAAAGCGCTCGGCTTGTGGCCGGACGTCCGGCGTCAGGTGAAAGGCTGCGTTGGTATGGAAATTCGCGTGGCAGTCCAGGCATGCCACACCTATGCTTTGCGTCGCGACCTTTCTGTCCTCGGTCTGATTGAACTCCTCCTGCGGGAAGGGCGTCAGCAGCAGACGCAGTCCTTCCATCTGTACGGGTGTGATGATGCCGTTCATATATTCGTAGAAGTTGCGGATCGTCAGCAGATCACCGCGCGAAACATCCCCCAGTTCGGGGTGCGTGGTGAGGAATATCGCAGGTGGGAATTCCGGCGTAAGATAATCGGGCAGGTCGAAATCGACGTCGAAGCGCCGCAGATCGCGCCCTTCATCGGCGCCGATCTCTCTGATCTGGTTTTCCGGAAAGACCTGGCCTCCGGTCGCCTGCTTGACGTGCGGCAGCGGCAAGAAGCCGTTCGGCAACAAACCGCGGTCGCGGATTTCTTGGGGAGTCTTGGCGGCCAGGCTGTCCCAGGTCTCGCCTGCCGGGAGTTTGACCCTGACGCCCTCCTGCACCACTTTCCGGCCGCCCGACATCATGACGCCCCGCATCGGCCGGTCCGCCAGGTTGTAACGGCTCTCGAGCAACTTGCGCTGCCGTTCGATCACGGCCGGTTTTTGCGCTTCGTCATTCTGCTTCACCGCAGAAAGGGGCAGGCTTGGCAATGGACGATAGGTCAGATCCGGCGGCAGCGGGTCCGAAGCAACGTTAAGCGTGAACGCCGCAGCACCGAGAAAGACCGGTAAACCGAAGTTGAAGACACGTGACATGTCCCCTCCCGACAAGAAAGTCTCAGCGCCTATGCTGTGGACTTGGTCCAACTCCCGGGCGCAATCTTTGTTCCCAGGCTTCGAAAAAGCCGGATCGGCGCCAAGCGTCTGGTGCGTCTGGCTACGTCTCCATACTGGCGCCCGCCCACTTCGATGGTCACGCATGCCAATCCTGCCGCGCCGGCCCTCGCTCTTAAGAGGAATACCAGCGCGATGCGGGAGCAGAAATAGGAGCGTAGCCGTCCATGCGGTCAAAACGCGAACGCTTCATCCGTGGCGCTTTGCGCGGACCAACGGTCGAAAAAGAGCGTTGGTACGCTCTGCGGCTGCTACCCGTTGGGCAGGACGTACTCTCCGGCCGTGTTCCTCGGAACGGAATTACCCAGTGAGCATTGCTCCGGGTAGCAGGAAGTGCCGATGCCCAGATTTCCCTTCGAGAATACTGAACTCGGACGGACGAACGCCTCGAGATCGGACTCGCCAGCGTCGAAGCAGCCAACCAAAAAGCCATTGAAAGAGTGCGAACTGCGCTGGTCGCGGGCCTTCCGGCCGCCGTCGATCAATCCGGGTCCACGACTAAGGTTTACGATGAAGCTGGCTATCTGATCGCGACGGTCAATTTCGCTGACGTAATGAGGGACTATCCGGAACTTCAGCCGAGACGAGATGAACCGCCTCCCGAGGAGCCTGGTGTCATACGGTCCGGTTGATATCGCCCATCAGTGAACTCCCTGGATGTCTTAGAAGCACTCGAGACAAAGAAGTCCGCCACCTTGAGGTGGGAGTGAGCCAGAGGCTTGGAGGGCGTCATGGGTAGCGGGGGCGACTCGTTGGGACGACGATACTCTGGCTTTCCGGCTCAAGCAAAAGCCGGCCGGCGTGAGCCTGCGGGCGAGTTTGTCCGGGTTGTCAGCAACCAATAAAGATGGACGAGGATAGAGCGTCCAACTGCCCGTCGTTGGAGGTACCCCATCAAGCCGGCAGCACGCAGCGCATGCTCGATGACCCTGGTGATCCCAGCGGCTACAGTGGCGCTGCGGTGGATCAAGGCGTGCCGCGCGCCTTTTTTGGCATCCTATCGGTTTGCAAGGTGTTGCCGGAGAGGTTACACCGCCAAGTTCGAATAGCGCTCCACGGAACAATCGACCCGCCGCCCTGTTGGGCAAGATTGCCTCAGGAGGCTGTTGTGCGGCGGATGATTTTGGGAGCTCTGGCCGGGCTAGTGGCAACGATGGCGATGACCGGCGCCATGCGACAACTCCAGACGTTGCTGAACGAGACGAGCCGCTACCCGTTGCCGCCTCGCGAAATTGTCGATCACCTGGACATGCACGGCGATGAAAGGCAGGCGCGAACGAATACTCTGTTGGCACACTTTGGATTCGGCGCCATCACAGGTGCTATTTTCGCACTTTTGCCCCGGCGTCGCGGCAGCGGGACGCTTTATGGCCTCGGAGTGTGGGCCGCGAGCTATCTGGGCTGGATTCCTGCAGCGCGAATTCTTGCTCCCGCATGGCATCATCCTGCACAGCGAAATCTGCTTATGATCGCCGTGCACATGGTGTGGGGTGCCGCACTCGCAAAATCTCTCAACGAGTTGGAAGCCGCCGAATCCGAAGCGTTCGGCAGACCTTCGGATGCCAAAGTGTCAGCCTTGGAAAGGCGCGAGAGAGGCCGGGCCGATGAAGCCAATCCCATTTTGGCTCGATCGAGAGCGTGAGGTTTCATTTCGTGCCTTGGATGGCAATCATGACTTCGAAGTCGATCGTCGGCGCACCATTGCGGGACTGCAGGCGGCCTTTCTGCTGCGTAGCTCGGGTCTGAGGCGCGGTTCTTGAGGCGCGCCAGATCGGCCACCGGCCGCTCTACCGCCAAGGTCACATCGCAGCATGGCTTCAAGTACGCTTCCCTCATTCGCAATTTCTGCCAGGAAGGCGCGAAGCTTTACGCGGCCGCGAATGAAAAGGCGAAAGAGGAATCGCAGCGCTTTGGGTCATGGCGGATAAGGCCAAGCTGGAAGCGAAACCTGCCTTTGTCGTCCTTGGGGCCGTCGATCGGGATAGGGGGACGCCTCGCGACGCCGCCCCTCCCACACCACCGGGCATACGGGTCCGTACCACGGCGGTCCCTGTTCCGGCGTACTTCGCTTGTGGACCCGAGCGGGATCTCACAGGTTCCCTGGCGATCCATCCCATGCCTTTGCCCTGCTCCAAGACCCCGGCCGAGCCGCCAGAACCTCGCCCTGGCGGTTCCGACGATGCTGCCCCCGGGCTACCCACGCCGAAGGCCTCCGCATGCACATAATCTCGAGGCTGACACATGGCTTCAGCATCCGCTGTCTACGCTTCACGAGCGACGTTGCCGTCGCCCATGCAAGACTCGCTTCCGGCTGGCGGGCTGCGCCTTTGCCGGGAGGGGGTCGAACCCTCTGGATCGCTTCGAAAGGTTTCAGGATCTACATTCCATTCTCCTTTCCAGGGCTTAGCCTGTCGCAAGGGTGGTCTATGCCAAGGCGCCGTTCGCGGGACCGGAGGCGGTGCTCGCCTACCTGTCGCGCTACACCCACCGGGTCGCGATCTCGAACAGCCGCCTGATCGCCTTCGACAAGAACAGCGTCACCTTCCGCTACAAGATCCCATGAGGGTGTGAATAGCAGCCGGGGCTGTAAAAGAGCGCGGTTGTTTGAACTCTCTGGAGACCGCCCATGTCTATCTCAACTGATCAACCTGCAGCGCCTGCTGCTATCCGTGTCGAGCTTGACGCGATTTTTGTCTCTTTGGAACTGAGCAAATCAACCTGGCTGGTCACCTCACTGTTGCCGGGTGCTGCCGATAAGATGTCCCGGCATACGGTCGTCGGTGGCGACATTGCCGGACTGTTTGTACGTATCAGCGAACTTCGTTCCAAGGCGCTGGCCAGGACTGGCAGGCTCTATCGAGTGGTATCAATCCACGAAGCCGGGCTTGATGGATTCTGGCTTCACCGCTTACTCGGACGCGAAGATTGGATAGAAAGCCATGTCGTGGACGCCGCCTCGATTGCCGTCTCGCGTAAGCGCCGGCGGGCGAAGACAGACCGGATCGACGGCGAGACGCTGATCCGGACGTTGTTGGCCTACAAGCGAGGGGAGCCCCGCGTCTGCTCTATGGTGCGGGTTCCAACCCCGCAGGACGAGGACCGTCGCAGGATCGGTCGCGAGCGCAAAGTTCTCGTCGACGAACGAACGCTCCATATCAACCGCATCAAGGGTTTGCTCTTTAGCCAGGGCATTCGGGGGTATGAGCCTGGGCGCCGCGATCGCCGCGAGCGCCTTGAGGAGCTCCGCACGGGTGATGACCGCGACCTGCCCCGGCACATCAAGGCCCAGCTTCTTCGCGAACTCGTCCGCCTCGAATTACTGATCGAACAGATCAAGGCGGTGGAAGCCGAACGTGACGCGGTTCTGGCGCAGGAGAAGGCGGCCATGACCGAACCCGCAACGATGTTGCTCGGCATCAAGGGGATCGGCCCAGAATTCGCCAATGTCATCTCCAGCGAATGCCTGTCCCGGCACTTCGACAATCGAAGACAGGTCGCATCCTATGCGGGACTTGCCGCAAGCCCCTGGCAAAGCGGTTCGATCAATCGTGAGCAGGGTGTCTCGAAGGCAGGCAACCCACGTCTTCGAACAGCGATGGTCCAACTTGCATGGCTATGGTTGCGTCACCAACCGAATTCGACACTGAGCCGCTGGTTCCAGGAACGGGTGAAGCACAATGCCGGAAAGCGCAAGGCGACGACAATCGTTGCCCTGGCCCGCAAACTGCTGGTCGCGTTCTGGAAATATGTGACGCTCGGCGTTCTCATCGAGGGAGCCGCCATCAAAGTCGCCTGATGCGACAACAGCCGTGAAGCTATTCCAATCCCCAGGGCCTGATCAGCCCTGACGGATCCAGGGGACGAACCGTGGTAGTCCTTGGCTTAAGGCAAGCCGCCTACAAGAATGGTCTCGTCCTTCTGAGCCCTTGCCCGCCGAAAGCGGGATAGTGGTGCAGCCGCTACGGGCGGCGACCGGATGTGAGGTTGATCAGGCCCGGATACCGGGCCGCGTCATGCAACCGGGCTCAGACCGTGGATGCCGTCTCCGAATTAGGAACGCAAAATGTCGCCATGACGCCCCGACTTGACGTGATGACCCTCATGTGAGGACTACCGCCGTGACGGCGCCGACCGTCAGCAGGTCATGACACTCGCGACCGACGAGTTCATCCGCCGCTTCCTGCTCCACGTGTTGCCAAAGGGTTTCCACCGCATCCGGCACTACGGCCTGCTTGCCGGCTCTGCTCGCAAGGCCAGCCTTGCGCGCGCCCGTGAACTGCTGAGCGTCGCCGCGCCATCCAATGACGACACCACGGACGAACCGACTGACTTCCGCCCGACATGCCCGTGCTGCGGCGGACGCATGATCGTCATCGAGGTGTTCGAACGCTGGAGGCAGCCACGCGGACCGCCGGACGCAACCGCGACGAACCGGGAGACCGCTCCATGACCCGGCATGGAATGGTTCAGCCTTCAGCTGCAGGCACTCAGCCTCCGGCAACGGATCGACGCACGTCTATGGTGATTATCGACGCCGACAGAGCCGCGCCCAGCCGCCCACCGTCCCGACAACACCGCGCGGCGGCGCAACGAAGCGGTCTGTCCGCATTCACCCCAGAGCTTCCCGACGGCGGTGCGCCATCGCCGACATCTGCCGAAATCCGAAATCCCCATAGCCATCGCCTGTGGCCCGCGGGTTCCTTCCTCGGGACTTTCGTACGCCTGCCGGCGCCCGAAACTCATCACGTCAGAGGACCGGCCGCTTCTCGCGCCCAGAAAGCGATAGCAGACATGCAACTAGGTGGTACAAAGTCTCTAGCGTGACCCTTTCGAGACATTTGCGTGCGGCATTTGCGTCTCGAAAGCGGTTCTTTAGTGCTACCAGCACCAACGACCGTCTGCGGTCGTTCAGAACACGGGTTACAGTCTCTAAACCGGATATTGGACCGGGCAGCCGCCGGAAATTGATCGAATGGAGGTGATCGCCTGTCAGGAGGCGTTCAAAAACGACCTACGACCGCGATCTTCATCGCGGCCGTTTTCATGGTGTCATTCCCGGCTATGCTGACAAGTTCTTTATGATCGGCAGCTTGCGGATCGTCTTGCCCGTCGCCGCCCGTAGCGCGTTGGCTACGGCCGGGCCGATCGGCGGCACACCCGGCTCGCCAACGCCCGTGGGCGGCTCGTCGGACGGCACAATGTGCACCTCGACGCGCGGCATCTGCTCGATCCTGAGCGGCATATAGGTGTCGTAGTTCTCTTGGTCTACGACACCGCCCGTCAGGGTCAGCTCCTCCTGGAGGATCGCGCCTAGGCCGAAGCCGATACCGCCCTCCATCTGAGCGCGGATCTGGTCAGGATTTATCGCGGTGCCGCAATCTACCGCGCAGACGACGCGGTCGACTTTGAAATCATTTCCATCGTTGAAGGTGATCTCGACTACCTCGGCGACATAAGTCGAGAGGCTTTCATGCAGCGCCACGCCGCGGAAACGGCCTTCCGGCAGAGGCTTGTCCCAGCCTGCCTTCTCAGCAGCCAATTTCAGCACGCCGGCATGCCGTGGATGGTGACCGAGCATCGACAAGCGGAAGTCGACCGGATCACGGTTCGCAGCGGCGGCGAGCTCATCGATCAGGGTTTCCATTGCGTAAGCGGTGTGGGTGGAGCCTACCGAACGCCACCACAGCACTGGGATGTTCACGTCCGTGGTGGTCAGCTCGACCTTCAGGTTCGGGATCGCATAGGGCAGGTTGGTGGCGCCCTCTACGGAGGTCGGATCGATGCCGTTCTCGATCATCGCCGCAAAGGGCGAACCGCCCGCGATCGATTGGCCCACGATGTGGTCATGGAGAGCGACGACATTGCCTTCCTTGTCGAGCCCCGCCTCGACTGCGTGCACATAGGCCGGCCGGTACCGCCCACCCCGCATGTCGTTCTCGCGGGTCCACTGCACCTTCACTGGCTTGCCGGGTCCCAGTGCACGCGCTGTGGAAACAGCTTCGATAATGAGATCTGCGTCCGAGACCGCTCGGCGGCCGAAGCTGCCGCCGGTCTTCATCACGTGCAGCCTCACCTTGTCCGGCGTGGTGCCGCCTACTTGAGCGGCAGCCGCCTGATAAAGGTCGGGCATCTGGTGTCCGCCCCAGACGTCGATGGTGCCGTCTTCGTTGATTCGGGCGGCCGCGTTGAGTGGCTCGATCGAAGCATGGACAAGATAGGGGAATTCGTAGTGCCCTTGGATGACTTTCTCAGCACTGGCCAACGCTGCGGGAGTGTTACCGTCGTCGCGCGCGGTGGCTGCGCCCGGATCGTCTGCTGCCTTAGTGTATTCGGCCATGATCTCGGCCGTGCCGCGCCTTTCGGCCTTCTCTTCGTTCCAGGTCACCTCCACGAGATCGCGGCCCTTGAGCGCCGTCCACATGTCCCTGCCGACCACGGCAATGCCGCGCGGCGTCTGGACGACATCGACAATGCCGTCGAGTGCCTTGGCCTTGGAGGCGTCGAAGCTCTCGATCTCAGCGCCGAACTTCGGCGGATGGATCATAACGGCCGTATTGAGTCCATCTATCTTGAGGTCGATCGTGTAGGTCTGCGCGCCATTGGTCTTGCCGGCGGAATCGTAGCGCTTGAGGCTGTCCGATCCGATCTGGGCCCACTTGTCGCGCGGCTTTAGCGGCACGTCGTCGGGAACCGGCATTCCCGCTGCGGCTTTAGCCAGGTCACCGAAGCGCGCCTGCATCCCTGAGGCGTGCGACACGACCCCGGAAGCGACTGTGATCTCGCCGGCTGGCACGTCCCACCGCTGCGCCGCGGCCGCCACCAGCATGGCCCGTGCGGCAGCACCCGCCTTGCGATAGCGCTCCCACGACGAGCTCATCGACGTGGAGCCACCGGTTCCCTGCGCGGCCCCGCCCCAGGCGAGATTGCCGTAGAGCGCGGTATTGCCATATCCGCCGACCACGTGGACCTGCGCCCAGGCGCCGTCGAGCTCTTCCATAACCAGGGTGGCGATGCCGAAATAGGAGCCTTGTCCCATCTCGAACTGCGACGAGTAGATGACGATTCGGTTCTCCGGTGTGATCTCGACATAGGTCTGGAAGGGGTTCGCCTGGACCGCTGCAGGCGTCGTTTGTGCGTTGGCGGGCGCGGCCATCATTAGCCGGTAGCCCACGGCGAGGCCCGCGGTGCTGACGGCCGTGCCGAGGAGGAACTGGCGGCGCGTGGGCCCCACGGCATTATGCTTCGGGAGAAACTGCAACATGCCTCAAGTCTCCAGCCGGTTGGCGGTCTCGTGGATGGCCGCGCGGATGCGATGATAGGTGGCGCAGCGGCAGAGATTGCCGCTCATCGCCGAATCAATATCATCGTCCGTCGGCTTCGGCGTCTCTGTCAGGAGGGCCACGGCCGACATGATCTGGCCAGACTGGCAACAGCCGCATTGAGGTACGTCGAACTCGGCCCACACGGCCTGAACCGTTTCGCCGATCTTGCCCGACACGCCCTCAATGGTGGTGATCGAGGCTCCTTCGATGTCGCCGACTGCGGTCTGGCACGAGCGCGTCGGCATGCCGTTAACGTGAACCGTGCAAGCGCCGCACTGGGCAAGGCCGCAACCGAATTTCGTTCCTGTGAGTCCGATGCCGTCACGGATCGCCCAGAGCAGCGGCATCTCTGGATCGACGTCGAGTGTTCGCGCCTCGCCATTGAGGGTAAAAGCGACCATGGCTTGCTCTCCTTGTCCTAAGCTGGCTATCTCGTTGCGCCTCCGCCCGGCTAGGAACCGGACTCTTCTTGCTGAGGCATAGCGACCACAGACTAGGATCGCGCAGCTCGAGCAACAAGCCGCTAGCTGGCAATCGCGAGATCGTGAAGTGGCTCGTGTCGAAAGGCTGGAGGCAACTGAATGTCATTTTTGGGCCGACCGGCCGGTCGGTTTCCGGCTCGATGACCTGGTTGGCAGTCATTCCGCTTCTAAGCCTAAACCCCAGACATGAACTGTAGCAGCATCATAAAAGACGACATCAAGCGGCGATTTTTCGTTGCGCTGCACCGCTAGCTCGTTCGCGTGGTTCATGATCCGCTGGTTATCCGCGGATGCTGGTTCACCATAGATGCCAACACAGAGCTTGCGAAACTTGCCACGCGCTATGCGGTTAAGGATGTGGTCGTCATTCGTAGCGAGCGAATGGCCGAAAATGAAGAAGCAATGGCTGGCGGTCTTCACATTCGCGGTGAACTGCTTGAAGCCTTGGTACAGGTAGGCATTGTGACGGATCTTCGCCTTCTTCTGGGCGCTGGTGGGCTGATGAAGGGCGGCTTAGGGTCATGATTTCCGGTTCATCGCGCTGCAATGACCGATGAGTCACAGACGCTGCATTTCGCGCTAGACCGCAGCTGCGGTATTCTCGATCACACGCTCAGCCATCCTATTCGCACCTCGTTGCCGCCGTTCGCCGCACCTATCGATCGGAGGCTTCCAGCCTCGCGATAGCCGCGCTATGTGGCTGCACACAACCTGACGACGAACAGGAGCAAGATTGGACATACAAGCCAGCACAAGATCGCCCTCCCCCTGTCCTTGCTCGTTTTCATGCGAAAATAATCAACTGAGTGCTGCGGGGATAGCGAGGCCGATTTGGCCCACTTCAGAGCGAAGTCGGCCATAAGCCATTGATATAATTTTGGCGGGCCCTGAGGGTGCTTGGAAAGTCAGAAATATCAAAGGCTATTCGACAGTGGGACTGTGTTGCGTTACTATGCTCTCCGGTCTTTTCCGGTTGATTTGTCCCACCCTGATGCCGATTGCGGTCATTCGCCGCTACCTTGGTCAATTCCCGATTCCACAAGCATCCGGTCCTGAGTGGGCAGACGGCCTTCCTAGTGGTAATTAGTCAGCAACACGTTGACCGTTCTCGTCATGCGCGGGTGAAATCTACGTTCGACCATATACGTCGTCAAAGCGAACGATATCATCCTCGCCGAGATAATCGCCGCTCTGCACTTCAATGATCACCAGGTCAATTCTGCCTGGGTTCTCCAGCCGATGCTTATGGCCGCAGGGGATGTAGGCTGATTCGTTTGTCGCCAGGAACAACTCCTGCTCGCCATTGACGATTTTCGCGGAGCCGCTGACCACGACCCAGTGCTCCGAACGATGATAGTGCATCTGCAGGCTCAGCCGCCGACCGGGCTTCACCTCGATGCGTTTGATCTTGAAGCGCTCGCCTTCCTCAAGAACCGTGTAGGTACCCCACGGCCGGTGTACCGTGCTATGGACCAGGTGAGCTTCATGTCCTGAAGCCTTGAGGCCCTCGAACAGCTTCTTGACGTCCTGAACGCGGTCGCGGGATGCGACAAGCAAAGCGTCCGGGGAATCGACGATCACCAGATCGCTGACACCGACCGTGCCGATGACGCGCTTGTCGGAGCTCACATAGCTGCCGGTCGTGTCGACCATATGCACATCGCCGCGTATCCTGTTCCCGCTTTCGTCGGGGGCGATCATATCGGCCATTGCGTTCCAGGATCCGATGTCGTTCCAATCCATGTCGCAAGCAACCACGGCAAGTTTGTTCGTCTTCTCCATGACAGCGTGGTCGAGCGAGATTCGCGGGGCGGAGCCGAAATGCTCAGGCGCGAGTTCGATTTTGGCAAAGCCTTCGCCTTGACTGAAGCGGCCGTTCTCGTAGCTGTCGGAGACGGCCTGGATCACCGCGGGGCAATGCGATGCCATCTCGTCGAGCATGGTTTGTGCGCTAAAGCAGAAAATGCCGGCGTTCCAGAAGAAGCGCTTGGACGCGACATAGGCTTTGGCTGTGTCTAGATCCGGTTTTTCAACGAAACGGACGACTTTCTCACCATCCGCTTCGATATAGCCGAATGCCGTGTCCGGTCTGGTTGGGGTGATGCCCAATGTGGCGATCCGCCCGAGCTTCGCATGTTCGATGGCCCGGCACATGACGCCTAAAAATGCAGGCAGGTTGCCAACCATGTGATCGGCTGGGAAGACGCATAGAATCGCGTCAGGGCCTTGCGTTGCCTTGGCATGGATGGCGGCTGCCGCAACGGCTGCGGCCGTATCCCGGCCTTCAGGCTCGAGCAGAAAGGTGCGTGGCAGGACCACGGAATCTAGTCCGTCGAACTCGTCCTTGGTAAGGAAGAGGTGTTCCCCAGATGTCACGGCGACGAGTTCCACTACGCCCTTTATCGAACCGACGCGCAACACAGTGTGCTGCATCAGTGAATGCCCGTCTGCCACTTTGAGGAAAGGTTTAGGGTGCGATTGCCTTGAGGCGGGCCATAGCCGCGATCCGGCTCCGCCGCTGATGATGACGGGAACCACTTTCATATAACAACCTCGATTTCGTCTCTGGAGTGATTGCCCGCGCCCTTTCGAGCGTTAGCGTCACGATCGCCGTCGCTCTGGCTTGGTCTGCGGCTTCCGAGTAACAGCGAAGTTCTGGCGCGTTGCCGAACGGCCTCAGATGACGACGCTATCGGTATGGTACGACGCTTCCGTGGCCTCGATGAGAAATGGACATTCAACTATGCCTGTTGGTTGCATCCGCCGAATTGTGCAGGGGGGCGGGTCTTAACTGAGACCAGAGATTCTTTGGCTGTCTTCTATCAAAATCAAACGACTTGGCTCCTTCAGATCGAACTCAATTACGCGTGGTACGAAAAGGCGTGCATATCGTGTAAAGGCGCTCGTCGGAGGAAACCGAATTACAGTATCGCAGCGCCCGAGAAGATACATCTCAACGAGGGCGGAAATTGCGCCGTCCATCCCAAGTGCTGCAGTGTGTAAGGGGCCGTCTTGATCGGATCGGAAATGCTTGGGGACGGTGAGAAGATCGGGAAACCTGGCCGACAGGTGATCCAGGATTTGCGCGCTGTCCGTGCACAAGAACAGCCGCACAGGCTTGGGGTGCGGTAACGCTTTAGCCTTATCAACCGCAGTGCACACTTGTCGAACGGCGAACTCCGGATCGGCCCAGTAGGGCGCATGGTCCATGATGTCTTCACCGTTACCATGTCGAACATGAACCCCGATGATGCTGTGCCCCTCAAAACATTCTTGGTAAATGGCATCTATGCGTGTTTGAATTTCAGACCGAGGCTTGACACTCTGGAAGACCTGCCGCTCGGCATCCTCATCGCAGCGCCACATCAAACAAGCGTCACACACTACTGTGTTCGCTTCGACATCGTGTTCGGCCTGAAAGAGCTCGCCCAACTCGTCGCGCTCTTGGAAAATCTGCTCATCTGGGCGGTAAAGGCAGTCGATCGCTGGCCTATTCCACCACTCCGGGAAGAATGGACCCGGGAAGGAAAAGTCGTTGATCCGGTCGTCGCAAATAGCCGGTACGCCAGCGATGTCATTGATCGGTTGGAAGAACACCGGAAAGGCATTTGTGAAGGGTTGGTCGAGATAGCAGGACCCGCGCCAGTCGATGGCTAGCGTTCGCCCCGACCGCTGAGCGTAGCGCCAAGCGGCCGCCAGCGACCACAGACAATCACCGAACCCCGTACGCCTCTGAGAGACGACGAATCTGCGCTTTACCAATCCACTGACCTGCATTTTCGGAAATCTCGTTCAGAGACGAGGTTGCATCTGGCTTGGTATCTCTTAATCGATACTAGCCGACCGTTACGCCGGGCGATTTGGTAGAGGCTGCGCGTGGGGCAGAAGAGCTCCCTCAGCACTGCCTATCCTTATCTCTGTGACGCTCGCAAATCTTGACGCCGGGTACACTCGCTTCCGGTTTAAATTCAGCGTTCTCTAATGCGCCCGGCGACATGTGTAAAATTGATTGCGTGAATGTGGCCCATCCATGTGATGGATACTAAGGCGTTCCTTGACCACGAGCCTCTGCTGACGTGGGGGCCGCGCTTTGCTAAGCGAAACAGCCGGTCGAGGCAGTCCACAAAGTCCCTTTTTCAAGTCCAATTCTTAACTGCCTCAACGTAACATGTCATTTGCGGGCGTTTCCTGAAGGACCGATGTGCAGGACCCGCCAGCCGTCGAATGTCAGGCGCAGGCCATCCGCGTCATTTATGGCCATCACGCTTTCGGTCCCAGCGAAAGATGCGACGGCGCCCTCTGACGCTTTCAAGTGCGCCAACATGGCGCAACTCGTGTCGAGCGGATAGCTTTCGATCCGGCCGGACTGAGCGACTGGCACGCGATCCCTGTGCGACGACGGCCGAGAGAGGAATTTTGGCGTCTACAGCCATGTGGAGGATCGTTCCGACGGTTCTGCGGGTTCTCGGTGTCGGAGCCGACACCTGTGCGAACCCGCTTTCGTCCGTTTTCGAAAGGTCCTTGAGATTCATGACCCTGTTGTTCGCCGAGATCTCCCGCCAGCTCAGCGATCCAGGTGAAGGCCGGCACGGTTGTCGATGCGGCGATCATTGCCTCGGCCAGCGAAGACGATGAAGAGGGCCATTGGGTCAAGCACAAGGGCCGACCAGCGTTTCATTGCTTCAAAGCCCATGTCGGTGCCTACGCCGATACGGCCCTTGTCGAGGAGATCGCCGTCACGGCGCCCACACCGAGGACGGCAAGGCCGTTCCTGATGCTCTGCCCGACAATCCCGGCGAAGTGTTTGCCGACAGCGCCTACCGAGGCAATCATCTCTGCGACGCGGTGCGCTCCAAGGGTGGAAGGCCGGTGCATCGTCGCAACCGCTATGTGGGGGCGCGACGAGGCCGAATGCTCGACGCCTGGAACCACCGATCCACAGAATTTGTAGTCGGATCGAGAAGATCTTCGGTACCTGGAAACGAAGCTACGACCTTCGCCGGATGCGATGGCGAGGGCTGGCAAAGGCAGCCGTTCAAATGCGCCGCACTGCGAATCGCCTACAGTATGAAACACAGTTTGATGGCCGCTTCGTCCCCCATCGTTGAAGCCCAGCCACCGCTTTCCGGCTCGCCGCCCGAAATTCATGGAGGTCAATACGTAATGCCCTTCCCGCGCTTTTTCGCCGCCGTCTCAGATGTGCGGTTCGCCCGAAGCCGCCCACTGACACGAACTTTGTCTTCGCGCGGAGCGAACCTCGCACCCACGAGCTTTGTGCCGCCGATGGGGCCGCGCTGCCCAAACAATCCATTTTGTGGATGCACCTCATCCAAACAATCGATTTCACTGATCAAAACAATTGCTATTAGAAGACGCTGAAGCAGGGCAATGATTAAGATTACTTGGTTAGCGCATCTGGGAACGGCTACGTGCCCTGTTGGCGCAGGGCAAGACGATTCTACTGGCCACCCACTTCGTGGAAGAAGCGGAGCGGCTATGCAACCGACGTGCGTGCTTGAGAACGGACGTGCGTCCTCACTCGCTGATGATGAGCAAATCGGGTGCGACGTGATTGAAATCTATGTCGCTCACCCCGTGAGCTGAGTTCGGCACTCAGACCGCATGTGCGACTTAGGCAGGTTAGCGGCGAGACTCTGTTTTGCTATGCCTCGAAGCAGGAGCAGGTGTGCTCGCTGGCTTACACTGTCAATGACGAGCTCCGCGCCGCATCTGTCGAAATCCTACCACAGGGTATGAGGCGGCCGCAGTTTGCTGGCGGTGTGGCGAGCCAGATTCGAAACTTCAACTACCATAGAGCAGGAAGAAAATGGGCGAGAACAGGAAAGTTGCTCTGGTTACGGGCATAACGGGACAGGATGGTGCCTATCTCACCCGTCTTCTGCTGGAAAAAGGCTACATCGTTCATGGGATTAAGCGACGTTCCTCTTCCTTCAACACGGGTCGCATCGAAGACATCTACCAAGACCCGCACGATCCCGATCCGCGCCTAATTTTGCATTACGGTGACCTCACTGATGCGACTAATCTCATCCGAGTAGTTCAGGAATCCCAGCCAGACGAGATTTACAACTTGGCCGCTCAGAGCCATGTCCAGGTGTCGTTCGAAACGCCGGAATACACAGCAAACGCCGACGGTATCGGAACATTGCGACTTCTTGAGGCGATCCGCCTCCTCGGTCTGAAGGACAAGACCCGCTTCTATCAGGCCTCGACTTCAGAGCTCTACGGCCTCGTGCAATCCGTACCGCAGAACGAAACAACGCCCTTTTATCCGCGCAGCCCTTACGCCGCCGCCAAGCTCTACGCCTACTGGATCGTGGTCAACTATCGCGAGGCCTATGGTATCCATGCTTCCAACGGCATTCTCTTCAATCATGAAAGCCCACTGCGCGGCGAAACTTTTGTGACGCGCAAGATCACCCGCGCCGCCGCTGCTATCTACCTCGGCAAGCAGGACAAGCTTTATCTCGGCAATCTCGATGCTCAACGCGATTGGGGCCATGCGCGTGAGTACGTGCGTGGTATGTGGATGATGATGCAGCAGGATCAACCGGATGATTACGTGCTGGCGACGGGCAAGACGACCCCTGTCCGCCAATTCGTCGAATGGGTTTTCGAAGATGTCGGCGTCGAGCTCGAATGGCGTGGTGAGGGAGTCGACGAAAAGGGCTATGATGTCGAGACCGGCAGATGCCTAGTCCAGGTAGACCCACGCTACTTCCGCCCCACGGAAGTCGATCTTCTCCTGGGCGACGCCACCAAGGCGAAGGAGAAGCTCGGCTGGGTGCATGAGACATCCGTGCGCGAGCTCGCCGCGGAAATGGTGCGGGAAGACCTCAAGGTCATGCAGACTTCGGTAATAATGAAGGAAGCATAATGTACAGCTGAAGGGAACGCCGTGTGAGTCGCGGGCCACAATGGTAGGTGGGCAGCGCTGTTGTACGCCGCCTCGCGTCTGAAGACTGCAAAGTTGTGGCCGCCCTGACTGAGCCTCCGCTTTGGGAAACAGTACCACTGGCTCGACGACTACCATGAGCCATTCGGCCTCCCACCATGCTCAAATCGCTTCCCGTCAGGGTCGTTCGCTCAGTAAAAGCGAGCGAGATCTAATCCCGCAGAGTCAGCCGGCCGGGATTACCGGCGCAGCGGGATCGTGCGGTCCGGGAACATGGCCGGCAGGAACCACTGCCGCCGCGCCGAGGACGTGCTTCTCCTGATCGTCAAAGAAAATGTGAGCACCGAGTGCCTTCAGGATGGGTGCTTTCTCACGGCTGCCGACGAAGTGCGCCTCATCAGCCGGGGTCCCCCATGCCCTCAGCGTGCGAATAACGCGCTCGTGGGCAGGGGCGTTTCGAGCTGTAACAAGTGCGATGCGAACCTTACTCACGTTACCCTCATTGAGGAAAACTCGGCGCAATGCGGATAGCTTATGAAGAAAATTGCCAAACGGGCCGCGCGCCATTGGATTGCTCGCGTTAGCGGTTTCATGGGCAAGGAAGGCCTCCAGGCCCTTTTCTTTGTAGATTGCGTCGGACTCGGGGCCAAACACAACAGCATCGCCGTCGAACGCGACACGTACCTCGCCCTGGGGCGTTTCGGCACGATCCTTGGGTGCCAGGCCGAGCCTTGCAGCCGCTGCTCCACCGTCCACCGCTCCTTTTACGTCCGTGTCCGCGTTTGAGAGGAACAAGTCGATGCCCCACGCCGGGACAAAAGGCGCAAGCGATCGCCCGCTAGTAAAACTGCCCGTCTTGACGACAAGCTCATAGTGATCGATCGACTTGAAAGCTCGGAGTGAGAGGTCGGGCGAGTTCTGCGACAGGAGGATCACTTCAACATACGGAGCAGCGCCAGGATCGTTCAGCGCGAGTAACCGCTCGACTACCTCAAAGCCGGCACCCCTGCGGAGGATCATGTCCTCGCGTTGGAGTTGCATGGCCGCATACGCCTTGACGCCGTACTTCTCGAATACGTGATGCTCGTCCTCCAGGTCAAAAAGAGCGCGCGTAGAGATTCCGATGCGAAGAGGGCTGGCCCTTAGCGCAACCCCTGGATCGCCACTCCCCTTTTCGTCCTCGGTTATAAGCGAGGCTTTCACGATTTCCATGTGCCCTTCCTCTCTTATTGGGCTCGCGTTGACGGCGTCCTTTTTCATATTTGCGCTATTTCGAAAGAATTGGAGACTTGGGGTTCATGCCTATCACTGCCATGTCATTGCGATTTCCCGACTTTCAAAACGCGAGATGGTCTTGGGAGCATTGTACACGTCGTAGCGAAGATCCGCTGGTTGTCCAAGCCTAACCAAAAGAAGCCAATTTGGTCCCCAATGATGAGGCGATCATTGAGCGGGATGCGCTGCAGGAGCAGCCGGTAGAGAACATTGAGATTGACTTGGTTTGGGGGAATTCAGCTATGGGCGTCGCTAGGCGGGAATGGGAGGAAAGGCGAGACAGAAGACATTCTTCTATCGACCGACTGCGGTCCCTCAGGAACGACTAAATCCTCTGTCCAGAACGAGCTCGTCGAGAAGGTTCCACCTGACTGCGAGAGTAATGCAAGTCCCAGATCTGACCTCCGTTGCGCAATAGTGCGGACCTCAAGGTTCGCCGAGCGTCAACATCGATGGTTTCTAAAAATGCATACTTTAGCTGCTATTCTTATGCATTTTCAAGGCAGCCCTCATCAGGTTCGAGAAGCTCTCGGATGACCGAACTGCTGCTAAGATGTCATCTTCAAGCTCTCGATCTTGCTGCTCCGGCGTAAGGGGTGAATCGAGGAAAGCTTGAATTTTTGGCAGCATTTTCGCGGAAATAGGTACCTTGCCGCGAAGAACCTTGGAAATGTGGCCTTGCTCGACGGACAACCGCACGCCGAGCTGTGCCTGCGTCATGCCGAGCTCGCGCCGACGATTCTCCACATGTTTTAGAAGTTTAGTATTCTTGCCTCGCATATTCATTGCATATATATCACGCCTGTCATGGTTTCCAGAGCCGCGCAATTCAAGCATTTCTCTCCGGATGATGAGATCATGCCTGGCGTTCGGTACGGGCTGAGCGGGTGGGTGCCGACACCAGCATTCTGGGTGGCGATGGCCGATCTCGAAGGCGACGACGCTGAGGACTACGTAAGTCCGAAAGGCACGCCCCTGGCTGAGGATCTCGCCTTCTGCCTGCTTGGCGGATACGGCGTGAAGATGGAACTCAATCAGGCCGCGTGGGACCACCTTTTTGAGGCTGGGGTCTTTGCAGCTGATCCGGTGCCATCTCGTGATGAAATAGAACGCTTGTTGAGCATGCCGCTGTCCGTCAACGGACGTCTGCAGAGATATCGCTACCCGCGGCAACGAGCTGACCGGCTCAATGTCGCCCTCAATTCAATTCGCCAACGACCGCCCCGGACAGACGACCCGCTGATCTTCCGGAGGGAACTGATGGAGTTGCCTGGGATAGGCCCAAAGACCGCATCCTGGATCGTGCGGAATTGGCTCGGCAGCGATGAGGTCGCTATTCTCGACGTCCATGTTCTGCGTGCAGGCACAACTATCGGATTGTTCCCGCAAAAGTACCGACTGCCTCAGGACTACGAAGCACTGGAACGGCGCTTTCTGGATTTCGCTCGAATCTTGAAAATCCGCGCATCACTGCTCGATGCAATTATGTGGCGGGAAATGCGAATACTTCACAGCTAGGCATTCCTCAGGCCTCGATCTACCGCGTATTGTTCCAATGGGAGGCTGATTCGATGGCAGGTAAGAGTCCTAAACCTCAGGTGCAACACGGCTCGATTCCCAAAGTTAAAAGGCCTGGGTTCAGCAACGGCGGTGGTGGTGGTGATACGCCTGAAGAAGGCAGCGATCCTTGCGACATCGTGATTGAGGCAGACCTTGAAAGCGTCAGAGCCGACGTTCTCGCTACCGTACGGGTTGGTGAGGCTCTTCGCGTGGAAATTTTCGAACAGGGTGGCATCCCGAGCGCCGTCTGCCGGACCGCCGATGGTTCACCTGTTGGCTCGCTGTCCGCCCTTGAGGGACTTACCCAACTTATGCGCTGTCTCCGCAACGGCGTAATTTATATGGTTACGATTACAGAGTTGGAAGCAGGTCGTTGCCATGTTCGCGGCACTCGCGTTCCATGATCGTAGCCGGAGGCGTTTATCGCGAGGAGTGCATTTGGCCGTATTGGTCTCGCATCTACGGATCTGCTGGACGTGCCGCTGCGGCCCTCTCCGTCCTTTCGCCTGACACCCGTCTTGTCGCCTATGCATGCCGCCGCTGGGCTGAGGACGTAAGACAGTCGATGCAGCAGTTCGGCGTGACACCGGACTTGACCGAAATCCACGAAGATATCGGATTCCACTATTTCCATCCTCTGTCGGCGGCAGAACTCGTTGGTGCCTCAGAAAGACGGAATCCAGCGCTCCAAGCCGATGGAGACGTTGTGCTTCGCTTTGGCATGGTCGAGGGCGATGCCATCGTGAACGCCAAGCGTGCGATTTATGACCCCCAGAACCCCTACGATGTGCTGCGTTTCCGAGAGAATGGTTCAACAGCTGACAGCTTAGCTATCGTATTGAACGAAGCCGAGTTGGAGGTAAGCGTCGGTCTTCAGGGAAAGGACGGCGCACGTGCTTTGATGTCAATGACGGGCGCAAGCGCCGTGGTCGTGAAGATGGGACCCGCCGGCGCGCTGGCGGTCGATGATCGGACCAGTACCAGCATCCCGGCTTATGCTTCGGAGGCTGTGTTTAAGATTGGGTCAGGGGACATCTTCAGCGCCGTCTTTGCCCACGTCTGGGGAGAATTGGACTGGGACGCAGCTGCTGCAGCAAGAGCAGCTTCTCAGGCGGTCGCGAGATACGTTGCTTCGCGAAGCGTCCAGGTCTCGCTGGACGGTCTTGAGCAACTCGCCCCCATCGCTCGCTCGAACCCTGTGGGGCGCATTTACATCGCAGCACCTTTCTTCACTCTTGCTCAGCGTTGGCTGGTCGAAGAGATCCGTCGATGCCTTCATATGCTCGGCGCCAGGAGCTTCTCACCAATTCATGATGTCGGATCCCACGGCACCCCGGCCTTCATCGCGAGCGAAGATCTGAGAGGTCTGAAGGACTGCACGGCAGTGCTGGCTGTTGTCGACGGCGAAGATGCCGGAACGATCTTTGAGGTCGGGTACGCTCGCCGGCTTGGAATTCCTGTCATTGCGTTGGCGGAATCTCCGAGGCCGGAAAGCTTGACGATGCTGGAAGGAACCGGGTGCCGTGTGACGGCCGACTTCACCACCGCTGTCTATGAAGCGGTATGGCAGGCGGCGCGATGAAAGCTTTGCTATTTTCTGGCGGGCTCGATTCATCGGCAATAGCCTGGTGGCTGAAGCCTGATCTCTGCGTAACCATTGACTATGGCCAGCACTCCGCCGGCGGTGAAATGGCCGCGTCGACCGCGCTTTGTGAAATCATCGGCCTCAAGCATCGTGCCATAAAGGTCGACCTGTCAGCGTTGGGCTCTGGGTCGATGGCGGGCAAGGCTGTTGCTGCCGGCGCCTCGGCGGCGGAATTCTGGCCGTATCGGAACCAGATGCTGGTCACCATCGCCGCCATGAAGTTGATGCCGGAGGGTGTGAACGAAATCATGCTCGGCGCCGTATCGACGGACAGGCATGCTGACGGGAAGTCTCCTTTCCTGCGATCTCTCGATCGGACGATGTCAGTTCAGGAGGGAGGAATGCGAGTGACTGCGCCGGCTCGAAAGATGTCGACCGTGACACTGCTAAAGAACTCGGCCTTTCCGTATAGTCTCATCGGCCTGACCTTCTCATGCCACGTTCACGAATTTGCCTGCGGTCAATGCAGTGGCTGCACCAAACATCGTGAATGCGTCGAGCATGCATATGGCCGTCCTGGCGGGAGGGCCTGATGGCAGGTTTTTCGCCAAGGCATATTCAAAGAGCGCCCGGCGGCGCCGCGCCAACACGGATCGGAGACGGTTGCGACCTGTCATTTCGTCTGGACCTTGTCGGAATCCGCACAGAAGTGACGTCCCGGCTCACTGCTGGTGAGATCCTGGTGGTTCGGCTTGTGCAACACGGATCGGCGCGAAGCGTCGTCTGCACGAACCGAACCGGTGATGCTGCGGGAACATTGGCTGCGTTCCGAGGCCTTGCGCAACTGATCGGGTGCATAGACACGAGCGCCACCTATGTCGCGATAGTCGAGCACGCCTCAGCCACTCGTTGTTCGGTTCAGGTGATACGCCAATGATCATAGCCGGTGGCACTTACGGAGAACGATGCCTCTATCCGAACTGGGACCGTATCTTTGGTTCCGGTCTGAGAGCTGCCGTTGCAGCCAGTGGTCTTTCGCATAGCGTAACGCTGCACACCTATGTCCCCGACGAGTGGCGTGAAGATGTCGCGGCGACGCTATTGGCGTTCGGCATCAATGCAGAGATCAAGCCGAGCTCCACCCCCATTACATTCAAGTACCTCGACAGTCTGGAAAAGTCGCTCATCCCGACACCGCCGGACATACCTGAAGAGGCGCTCGACGTCGAGGGAGATGTCGTTCTCCGTTTCGGGATGATGGAGGGCGAGGCCAGGGTCAAAGGTGACCGTGTCGTCTACGATCCTCAATCTTCGGGTGCCCTGTTCAGCGGCAATGGTTCTTCCGCGCGGAAGCTTGCAATGGTAGTCACCCAGGCCGAATTGCTCGAACTCGTGGCACGGCTGCGGGGCCAACCTCCTGCGACAGCTGCGGAGATCTCGCTACGAGAGGCGGTAATCGCGGTGCGTGACCTTCCAGCGCCTCCACAAATCATCGTGGTGAAGGACGCGCTCGGCGGTTTGACGGTGTTCTTGGGGGACGAGCCAAACATCGTGCCGAGCTACGCTGCAGAAAGCTATTTTCGGATCGGTGCCGGCGACGTCATTGCAACGGCGTTTGCTCATGCCTGGGGCGAACTTGCAATGGAGTCGATCGCTGCGGCCGACTATGCTGCGCGTTCGCTCGCCTACTTCGTCGAAGGAGCGCGACTACCAGTTCTCCCACCATCGAGCCTGGGCGTGCGAACGCGCTCCCACGAGCACGCGCAGAACCTGCGGATTTTGGGAATCGGCGATTATGAGGTTCGCTCTCTGGTCTTGCGCACCCAGAACTGGGTCTGGGAACTGAACGGTTCTGTTGAGCAGGTCGTGCTGCATCCAGACGATCTAGCATCGAGCCACCGTCCAATCGACCTCGTGATCATCGGTTCTCAGTCGACACCGAGGAACGTCGAGGAAATTGCGAGATTGTCCGGAACGCCGGCAGTCGTCTTTTGGCCCGGCGGACCACGAGAGCAAATCCAGCATCTGTTCCCAGGATCGATTGTGTCCAGCGACTACGCATCCGCCCTGTATCACGCAATGAGAAGAGCCGCCCCGTGAAGTCGCCGTCAGTCCGAAATCTTGGTCCGCGCCAGACATATCGCCCCTCTTCTGAGGGTATCGATCGACAGAAGCTCGAGAACCTGGTTCGCGAAGCGCAGCGGCACTGGATGCGGTTCATGGAGTTCATTGATCAGAAGACCCACACGCGCTGGGTGTTTCGCGGCTGTGGGTCGGACAAACACAAGTTTGTCCCGTCAGTCGGCCGACCTCCCGCAACCTATAACGCCTTGAATGAGGAACGGGTCTTTCGCGCGTTCCAGCGAGCGGCAGTGCCATTCTTGACCACGCCTCTTGTAGGCGATTGGGACTGGCTCGCCGTCGCGCAACACCACGGCCTCCCCACGCGTCTCCTCGATTGGTCGTCTAACCCGCTTGTGGCCTGCTTCTTCGCGGTTTCAAGCGGTGACCAGAAGGATGATGCCGTGGTGCACGGCTACAGCATCTCCGAAGGCGAAATTGTCGATCCGTTGAAAGACACAAATCCTTTCGAGATCGATCGAGTTCTCTTCCTGATCCCCAGTCGGTCAGCTTCGCGGATCGTCAACCAGCGGGGGCTCTTCTCTGTTCACCATGAACCCGACAAGCCTTGGATGGCGAAGGGAGTAGAGAGCTTCATCATCCCGGCCAACATGCGCGCCAGGTTCAGACGCCGGCTGTTCAAGCTCGGTATGGACCATAGTCATATCTATCCCGACCTTCCGGGCCTGTGCGATACGCTAAAGTGGCGCTACGAGGCGGGCATAGGCATTGGCACGCCGATGATTGGATAACGCGAATGGACAACAAGGAACGTCAATTGAAGCAGCAGCGGATTGCTCTCGCCGTGCAGGATGTGGAGCCGACCGAAACTGAGGCGTGGACCGACCTAGCTCTTTTGTCGTCGAACACCCGCGTGGACACTGTCGAGACATTCGAAAGGGAGGTCCGAATCGATGGTGAGCAGTTCTCGGGTCCGATCACCTGGTACGTCGTGCTTGAGTACGGCCCGCGCGATGGCGACGATGCCCTGACGACATCTGAAAGCTTTCCCGGCACTTTCGAGGGGCATTTTGAAGGGGAAACGCCGATTGTGGATCGGATGACTGTCGATACGTCTTCGTTCTACGCGTGACCATGAGGGATAGACCTGGCGCTCACTCGTCAAAGGCGCATCGAAAGCGGCGTTGGTCTCTCTGGGCGCAATTATCGCCTGCGTGCCGCTATCGAACTCGTTGATAGCAAACGTCGGCACAACATACGTACCCTCAGGCCCTTGCCCGTTACCAGCGCTCTCTTGGCGGGCGTGCCGTTTGTGCTGCGCGACTTCCTTCAGGAAGGGAGGGGCATCATCGGAACATTTCGGTGATTGCAGGTCATGGTATTATCTCGGGCTCATGTCAGCTTTTGGCAAATCGCCGCATTACCTCAAAACGTCCGACTTCGGGCGCAGAGCCGGCATTGGTTCGGGGCAGATCAGCTCGTCTATTATGCCCGATGTTTCGGCTTGCCGCCGGCAAATTGCTTCAATGCATTTGCCCGCCTAGAAAGGTGCCCCCTCGGACTCACTGATCGCTGTCACTTATTCGGACCCTGAAATTGCCTGCCGCCGCGATTTCTCTGACTTGTCGACGACAGGGAGCCCTTCCTTTCTGGCCTTGGCAAACGCTCGATCGCTCTCCAGGAACTCCGCCAGCATGAACGGGATCAGTTCCGCTACCGATTCGGACTCGCCATAGGTCTGACGATAAAGCGCCGCATAGTCCTTCAGTGCTTGGTTCAGGTCTGCACTTACGCTTATGGTGATCTTCGAAGGTGTCCGATCCGGAAGTTTGCCGAGTTTCAGATTGGTCATGATGACTCCAGTCAATTCGGGTACGGTCGCAGCACAAGATCCTTGTGCACGATGACGCGCAGTGGCCAACCAGGGCGGACGGTGATCGTGGGCTGAATATTGAGGTTCTTCTCGGTGATGCGCTGGCCAGCTTGACTGACGTTCTGCTGAGCGGATTCGCGGATTGCTTTGACCAGGTCGCTTTCGTCTTGCCCGAGGCTCAGCTCGGTGCCGACCCCCAGCAACGTGGCCAGCGCAACGCCTTTCATCAGCTGCCAGGTGTGGAAATCCACCTTGTCCTCAAGCCCGGCATAGCCGGCGGTGTCCGTCGCCGGCAGATTGTCGATTTCGATCGAAGAGCCGTCGGGCAGCAGTATCCGTTGCCAGACCAGCAGCGCGCGCCTTTGTCCAAAGGCAACAACGCTGTCATAGGTGCCAATCAGGCGAGAGCCTTGCGGAATGAGCAAGGTGCTGCCGGTGACTGTGTCGTGCACATTCTCGGTGACCTGTGCGACGACGAGGCCGGGCAAGTCGGAATTGATGCCAGTGATCAGGCTCGCTGCGATGACGCTGCCGGCCATCAGCTGATAGGGCGAAGCCGGCGTCTGCAGTGCATGCAGATTGTAGATTCCACTTGTGTTCCGCTGGCTGACAAAATCGAGCTTGCGCTGTTGATTGTTTTGGTCGCCCTCGGCCGGTGCAACGGAAGCTGAATCGCGTGCGGCATCGGATTGTGGAGCCGTTGCCTCAAAGGGTGGACGCCCGCCCTGCCCGTTGCCGGCGGCATCTGCTTGCCGGGGTCGATTTTCGATCCGGAAGAAGACTTGCGATTCGCGCGCCTCGATCGCCTGCTGTGCAAGGCGCTGCTCCTCCGCCGAAACCTCCTGGCCCGGCGCGATGCCCAGCTGGCGTTGGTGCTCAAGGATGGGGCGGCCGAGGTCGCCGGGCAGCGGTGGTCCAAGCACCGGAGGCTTGGGCTTGATCGCGGAATAGTCCTTAGGCAGCCTTTCAATTGCCTCCGCGGTTGGCTTCCGCTCAGTATTGTAAAGCTCTTCAGCCTGCTCTTTGATGCGCAGCGCCGGTCCCTGCAGCGCCATCATGGTGACGCCTAGAACGGTCCCGGAACCAACAGCAGCAATGGCGACAATAATGCCGCGCTTGAAGCGCACAGCGCGGCGAGGCGAGGCCCGCAGCTGCAGCTGTTCTGGATCGAGTTTCGGTGAAGCATCGGAGCGGGAAGTATCCGTCATGGGCCGTCCCTCACCTGCTGGAACGCGAAAAGAGCAATTTCCGCAGCGGCGCTTGCCTGCCGTCGGTCCTCGTGATGCGCACCACCTGTTGCTGCTTGGCGCCGAGGCGCAGTTCGGCCGCGGCGAAGAGGCGATCGACAATGTAATAGTTGCCGCGTATGCGGTAGTTGACGAGCTGGTTGTCCCCGTCAGCACCGACGATGAAGAGCGGCGGGGCCTCACCCTGATCGATGCGGCGCGGAAACTCGATGTAGACCTTGCTGCCATCATCGAACGCGCGCGTCGGCCTCCAGGGCGGCATGTCGCCGGTAATCGAATAGCGGAAGCGAATATTTTCGAGAGCCACATTCGACGCCACTGGCATAGCGGCGTCGGCCTGCGCATCGCGCCGGCGTAGCGCGATAATCTGGTCCTCGCTGTAAGTCCAGGAGATTGCCGCCATGGCGGTCTTATCCGTGCTTTGAAGCTGCAGGTGATAGCTTCGCCGGTCCGTGGTGATCACCAGATTGGTGGCAAGTCCTGGCGCGAAGGGCTTCACCAGCACATGGGTGCGCTGGTCATCGCCGGAGCCACTGACGGTGTCGCCAATTACCCAGCGCACTGTATCGCCGGCCGACACGGATTGGAGTTTCTCGCCTGACTGCAGAGCGATATCGCTGACGCGCTCCGGTGCGGCATAGAGCTGGTAGAGCGCGCCTTCGGCAAAGGGGTAAACCTGCACCGCATTCACATAGCCATATTTGGTGGGTTGCTGCGTCGCCGCCTTGTTGGCATCGGCGACACGTTCTTCAGGCGAGCGCCTGTCTTCAGCAGCCTTGCCCGGCTCGGGCTGCAACTGGCCGGGCAGCGGTAGCGGTTTCGGCACTTCCACGACCTTGACGGGCTTCTCCGGCGCCTTCTCAATCGCGGCCGGCTTGAAGTCAGCATGGTCATAGGAAATCTGCGGCGGCGGCACCGGCTTCGAGGCACAGGCCGAAAGTACCGCGGTCGACGCCAACAGGATCAGGACGGTGCGGAGCGATGGGGCTCTATTTGTCATTGGCGGGCTCCTTCGGGGAAACGATTGTCGGCGCGGCGCTGTCCAGCTCGCGCGACCAGTCGATGGCATTGATGAAGACGCCGAGCGGGTTTTTGCGCAGCTGATCGGTATTGTTCGGCGGCCGGATCACAATGGTGAGGATCCCGGTCCAACGCGTTGTGCTGGCGAGGCTGCCGCGCTCAAAGACCTGCTCGGTCCATTTGACTTGAAAGGAGTTGTCGGACGCTCGAACCACGCTCGTCACCTGCACCGAGACGCTGCGCGTGCCGATCTTGCCGAACGGGTCATTGGCCTTAGCGTACTCATTGAGAAAGAGGGCTGCACGGTCGGTGGCGAAGTCGTAGGCCGAGAGCCAATTCTGCCGCACCAGCACCGCATCGGTGGAGACGGAGCGGATATTCTGGATGAAATGGCCGAGATGCCAGGCAATCTGGGCATCGTCGGGCTCGTAGGTTTGGATTGCCGGCGCGACAGCCCGTGTTTCACCGAAGCGGTCGACCTCGACAACATAAGGCACGACGCGGCCCTGCATCGACTGCCACAAGAGTCCACCAGAGAGCCCGATGGCCAGAGCGAGGCAGCCAAAGGCCATCAGGCGCCAGTTCCTTGCCTGCACGCGCGCAGCGCCGATGCGCTCGTCCCAAAGTTGGGCGGCCTTCTGGTATGGTGTGACGGGGTGGGGCGTCTTCCCGTAACGCTGAACAGGTCGCTTGAAGAGCATCTAGTCTTCCTTATCGTTGAGAGAGGGGTTGGCCCCGCTTCCACCCCGATCGCCATCGCGGACGGCCTGCGTGGCGGCGTGGCGATGGGCGCGCGCGGTCTGTTGGGAACGCAAGCGCCTCGCCCACGCCGGCGCGGCATTGGCACCTGACGCGGCAGGGTTTCCGGTCATTGATGCGGTCGGCGTGCCGCCCGTCGCGGTCCAAGCGGCATCGCGGCCGGCATCGGCGCTGCGCCGGAATGGTTCTGTTGCAGATCGCATTCCCCGCATCGCGGCGCCGCCAGCTGCGCCGGCAACGCCCTGCAGTCCAGCAGCTACGCCGGCGAGGCCGGACTCGGGCGATGTTGCACGCCCCATCTGCCAAGCTGTGGAAGCAGCCGATCCCATGGCCGTGCCGGCTCGAACGGCGGCGAGACCGCCGCCGGTTGCCATGCGCGCGCCGGCAAGCGCCGCACCTCCGGCAACGAGCGTTGATCCGCCAGCCGCCGCGGTGGTTCCGAGTGCGGCTCCCGCGCCAAGCTGCGGCGCGCCCGAGACAAGACCCGAGGCAATTCCCGGCCCGAAAATGCCGAGCCCAAGCAGCGCCAGCGCACCCAGCACCTGAGACATGGCCGCGGCCAAGTCCGGCTCCTTGCCTTGCAGCGCGGAAGCGAACTCGCCGAAGAGCGTAGAGCCGATGCCTACGATGACAGCAAGCACCATGACCTTAATGCCGGACGAAATCACATTGCCGAGCACGCGCTCGGCCAGAAACGCCGAGCGGTTCCAGAGCGCGAAGGGCACCAGAACAAAACCGGCCAATGTGGTGAGTTTGAACTCCAGGATGGTGATGAAGAGCTGAATTGAAAGAATGAAGAAGGCGATGAGGACCAGAAACCAGGCGAGAAGCAGCACGAAGATGGTCAGCGCGTTGCCAAAGATCTCGGGGAAGCCGACTAGCTGGCTCGCTTGATTGAGCAGCGGCCAGGCGCCCTCGAAGCCGGCCGCGGCAATGCGGCCTGGCCGCAGGAGACTGTCGGCGGACAGATTGCCGGCCGATGCGTTGATGCCGAGCCCGGCAAAGGAATGGTAGATGATGTCGGCGAGGTTCTTAAAATTGTTCAGGATGAAGGCGAAGGCGCCGACATAGAGCACTTTTCGGACAAGCCGGCCAAGAACATTGGGCTCGCCGCCGAACGCCCAGACCAGGCCTGCCAGCGTGATGTCGATGCCGATCAGGATGGTGGTGAGAAAGGCGACGTCGCCCGAAAGCAGACCGAACCCGCTATCAATATAGCGGGTAAAAGTCTCCATGAAGCGATCAATGACGCCGAGGTCATTCATGTCGCCGCCTTCCTCGTTGTCTTGAAGAACTGCTGATCAGTTGCCGGGATAGGCCGTACCGGTGCCCAGGAAACGCTTCGTCGTCTCGCGGGCGGCTTCCTCGGACTGCGCCTTGCGGGCAGCATCTTCGGCTTCAGCCCGGAACTGGGTCGCGAGCAGCGTCTGAATCTGGATCTGCTGCTTGGTCGAAAGCGCGATCAGCTGATTGGTGGCCTGGCTTGCCTCAAGGGCACCTGCCGCGCCCTGACTGCGGTTGACGAGATCGGTAAGCAGGTCGCCGTCGGCCCGCACGTTCTCCACGATCTGCGACTGCGCGCTCATGGTTTGGCGGAACGCCTGCATGGCGTTTTGCCAGCGCTCGCGCGCGGCGCTCGCCACATCGCTGACCTTGATTGTGGCGTCGTAGCTTTCCGGATATTGCACACGCCACTGGTTCTGAAGCTTGTCGAGATCGAAGCTCAGGCCGCTGGCCTGGGTCATCAGGCCGTCGATCCGTTGGAGCGAGCCTGTGAGCTGGCCGACGGAAGAAAAATCCAAGCGCTGAAGATTCCGCGCCATGTTCTGCAGCATCGTCGCCTGGTTCTGAAGCGACTGGATCTGGTTGTTTATCTGCTCCAGGGAACGTGCCGCTGTCAGCACGTTCTGCGCATAATTCGACGGATCGAACACGATTAGGGCGTGGGCCGGCTGGACGTAGTCGGCCATCGGTTTTGCGATTAGGGAAACGGTGATCAGGCTGGTGAGAAGGCGGCGCCGCATCATGACGATTGCTCCTTGTCTGGTTGAGGGAATTGCTGGAGAAGCTCGGCAGCCCAATCGAGGCCGCGCGCACTCAGGAACCGGGAAGCAAAGCTGTCCGGCCCGTGCTCTGACAGGACGCTGTCGATCAAAGCTTGCGTGGCCGGATCAGAGGCGCCACAGAGCGCAAGAGCGATCGGGCCGAGCCCGAGCTCGAAGAGGCGGTTGCCGCGGCGCGACTGCAGATAATACTGGCGCTTCGGTGTGGCACGGGCGACCAATTCGATCTGCCGCTCGTTCAGGCCGAAGTGCTCATAGGCTGCCCGCGCCTGCGGTTCCACGGCACGGTCATTGGGGAGAAAAATGCGCTGTGGGCAGCTCTCGATGATCGCCGGCGCGATGGAAGAGCCAGCGATGTCTGCAAGTGACTGCGTGGCGAAAATGACGGAGACGTTCTTCTTTCGCAGCACCTTCAGCCATTCACGGATGCGGGCGGCAAAGAGAGGGTTGTCGAGATAGACCCACGCCTCGTCGAGCATCAGCAGCGTCGGCCGTCCGTCGAACCGCTCCTCGAGACGATGGAACAGATAGGTGAGCACCGGGAGCACAGCGCCTTGGCTGTGCATCAGCTCTTCGGTCTCGAAACACTGCACATCCGACAAAGCCAGCCGATCTTCATCGGCATCGAGCAGCCGGCCGAAGGGACCGTCGAGCGTGTAGGGCATCAACGCGGCCTTGAGCCCATTGGACTGAAGCAGAACCGACAAGCCCGTCAGCGTGCGTTCCTGCACCGGCGCAGTGGCAAGGCTGATGAGGGCCGACCAGATCGCCTCCTTTACCTCCGGCGTAACGGTGACATTCTCATGGGCAACGAGGCCGGCGATCCATTCCGCCGCCCAGCTGCGAGTAGCCTGGTCGCCGATATTGCTCAGTGGCTGGAAGGCAAGCGCACCATCCGCGCCCAGAGCGTGGTGTTCTCCGCCCATGGCCAGTGTTGCCGCACGAGCCGAATTGCCCTTGTCGAAGACATAGACCTGCGCCCCGGCATAGCGTCGAAACTGCAGAGCGACTAGCGCAAGCAGAACCGACTTGCCGGCACCGGTCGGACCAACGACCAGCATGTGGCCGACATCGCCGACGTGGGTGGAAAGCCGAAACGGTGTCGACCCGTTGGTCTCTGCGAAGAGAAGCGGCGGGGATTTGGTCCCAGTCACGTTGGTGAGATGCTCGTTATCCACCGGACCGGCCCACGCCGACGACAGCGGCATGACATGGGCAAGATTCAGCGTGTGAACGAGCGGCTGGCGAACGTTAGCGTAGACATGACCGGGCAACGAGCCGAGCCACGCCTCGACCGCATTGATGCTTTCACGGATCGTGGTGAAGCCGAGCCCATTGACTATGCGCTCAACCGCTCGGAGCTTTTCCGCGGCGGTCTGCCGGTCCTGGTCCCATACCGTCACCGTTGTGGTGAGATAGCCGAAGCCGACGTGATCGCCGCCCAATGCCTGAAGGGCGGCATCCGCATCGAGCGCCTTGTTGTCGGCGTCACTATCGACGAGGGGGACGGGTTCGTTGGTCACGACCTCGCGCAGGATGGCTGCGATCGATTTGCGCTTGGCAAACCACTGACGGCGCAACCGGGTCAGTGTCTTTGTGGCTTCCGTCTTGTCGAGCGGGATGAAGCGCGTCATCCAGCGGTAGGCGAAATCCTGATGGTTGAGCGCGTCGAGGATCCCTGGCCGGGTGACGTTCGGGAAACCAAGGATGGTGAGGGTGCACAGATGCTGCTCACCCAGCATCGGCTCCAGGCCGCCGGTAAGCGGCGCGTCAACCAGAACACCGTCGAGATACATTGGCGTTTCCGGCATGGCGACCGGATGGCGGTAGGTCGAGATTGTGCCGTGCAGATAGGTTAGCGTCTCGGCATCATCGAGGGCGCGCACTTCCGGCATGAAGCCGGACAGCAAATCCAGGACGCGGTCGGTCTCGTCGCGAAACCACGCCAGCTCCTGGCGCCAGTCTCTAGCCCCTCCCGAGTGATGCGAGTCGACCAGTGCGCTTTCCGCCCGCGCCTGGCCATCTGGCGCCGGCATGAAGACCAAGGTCAGATGATAGCGACTCTCGAAGTGCGCCACCTTGCCCTCGAAGGCCGCCCGCCGTTCCTCATCGACCAGCCATGAGGCAGCATCGGGAAAAGCCGAGCTCGGATAGCCCAGCGCTTCAATGCGCTCGGCCTCGAAAAACAACCCCCATCCGGAGCCCAACCTTCGTAGCGCATTGTTGGCTCGCGCGCAGATGCCGACCAACTCGGCTTCGGTCGCGCTTTCAAGGTCGGGGCCACGGAACCGGAAGGTTCGCTGGAAGCTACTGTCTTTATTGAGCACGATGCCGGGCGCGACCAAAGCGGCCCAGGGCAGATGGTCGGCAAGCCGATCGGCTTTGCCGCGATACTCCGAAAGGTTCAGCATGCAAGCCACCCCTTCAGGCGAAGATGACGGACAAGCACGCTGGCGAAGTCCGGATCGCGGCGAGCGGCAAAGACCGCGAGGGTGTGGCCGGTGATCCAGAGCGCCAGTCCGGCGATCCACTGCTGCAGGCCAAGGCCTATTGCCGCGGCCACCGTGCCGTTGAGGATCGCCACCGCTCGCGGCGCGCCGCCCAGCAGGATCGTCTCAGTCAATGCCCTGTGAACGGGGACTTCGAAACCCTCGATATGCTGCTCTCCGGTGGCCATCAGACGAGTGCCCCGCCGCCGAAGGAGAAGAAGGAGAGAAAGAAGCTCGATGCCGCGAAGGCGATCGACAGGCCGAAGACAATCTGGATCAGCCGGCGAAAACCGCCTGCCGTGTCACCGAAAGCAAGGGTCAGGCCGGTGGTGATGATGATGATCACCGCGACGATCTTGGCGACCGGTCCCTGCACCGACTCAAGGATCTGCTGCAGCGGCTGTTCCCAAGGCATGCCGGAGCCCGCTGCGTGGGCCGGGACGGTGAGAAGAAACGCGAGCGCGGTGGACGAAAGGAAGCGAAGCTTCTTGAGCATGAGGTGACCTTTCAAAACTGCTGGAGTTGCGGAAGCGTGAGCGGGGTGACGGCGTAATCACCGCTGCTGTCGAGACCGGTGACCTCAGCGATCGCGTCAATGCGGCGCGAGGATCCGCGCCCAGCGATGAAGACGATCAGATCTACCGCATCAGCGATGAGGCGGCGGGGAACGGTGACGACGGCTTCCTGGGCGAGCTGCTCGATACGGTAGAGAGCGGAACGCGCCGAATTGGCGTGAACCGTCGCGATGCCGCCGGGATGCCCGGTGTTCCATGCCTTCAGCATGTCCAGGGCTTCCGCGCCCCTGACTTCGCCCACGATGATGCGGTCGGGTCTGAGCCGCAGGGTCGAGCGCACGAGATCGGCGAGCGTGACCGACCCCCGCCTCGTCCTCAAGGCAACGCAATCCTTCGCCGCGCATTGCAGTTCGCGCGTGTCCTCGATCAGGATCACCCGCTCGTCGCAATCGGCGACTTGTGCCAGCAGCGCATTGGCAAGTGTTGTCTTGCCCGACGACGTGCCGCCGGCGACCAGGATGTTGCGCCGCTCACGGACCGCCTTCTTCAGCGCATCGGCCTGCAGCGGCAGCATGACCCGGTCGGCGACATAGTCGGCCAACGTGTAGAGTTTCGCCGCAGGCGTTCGGATGGCGAAGCATGGCCCCAGCACGACAGGCGGCAGCAGACCCTCGAAGCGCTCGCCCGATGGCAATTCGGCGCTGACAATCGGATTGTCAGCATGCGCCTCGGCGCGCACGTGGGAGGCGACCAGGCGGATGATGCGTTCGGCCTCAGAAGGATGCATGTGCACGCCGGTGTCGACCCGGCCTTCACCCAACCGGTCGAGCCGCAGCGCACCGTCGGGATTGACCATCACCTCAATGACGGTCGGATCGGCAAGGGCTTCGGTGATCGCCGGACCCATGGCGGTGCGCAGCATGACGCGGCGGCGATGGTCGGCTTCCGGATGAGAACTCATCCTTCCCCTCCCGTGCGATCGTCGGTGCCAAGTGACCGTTTCCCGGAAGCGATTTGGCGGCCGACCTGTTCGACGAATTTGTCGAAGCGCTCCTGGGCAATCGCTTGCGTGGCCCTGTCCGGCACCGGCGTGTGAGCATGAAGCGTGATCGAAAAGCGGATGAAGAGCGCCAGGCTCTCCAGGATCATCTCGACATCGCGCCTGACATGTCCGAGGTCGCGGGAAAGACGGTCGAGCCTCTTGCCGTAGCGCTGGTCGAGTTCATTCTCCCCACGCCGCTCGATAAAGGTCTCGACCGCGTGCGCCACAATGGCCGATTTGGTGGTCGATGGATTGCGGCTGAGGTTCTCCAGCTTCTCGCTCAACTCGGGTTCAAGCAAAAACTGGTGACGAATGCGGTGGGGCTTCATGCTGCTCGTTCCCTCTGACCGGCGCTGATGCACCGGCGACGGGAACGAGCATCGTCGAGATCCTCGAAATCGCTTACGGCCGTTATCTACGCTGAGATGCGCCCGCGTATGGCGCGCCGTTCAGAAGCCGGGCACGATGTCCTTGTCGTCGCCCATTCCCTCATTGAGGCCGTACGCACGTGCCGCGGTGGAAATCCGATCCATGACGCGCTTGTCGGCGAGCGTCTCGCAGTCATCGTCTGCGGGCGTGAACAGATCGCCCTGATCAGGCTGCTGGGCGACGAGGGTCCGTTCTTCGCGCAGGCCCGGATGGCGCTGCTGCTGGACACCTCCGTCTTCGATTGCCGCGCCGGCACTGTCGTCATCGCCAGCAAGACGCCGATCCACGCCGCGCACCTGTCCGCTCCAATCGTCCGGGCGCGACGTGGGCCGATCCGCGTAGGCACCGTCGCGCAGCACCGGCGAAGGCAGCACTCGCTTCGTGAAATTCGGATCCTGGTAATAACGCAACTTCTTGGCGCGAATCGGCGGCAATCCCGAAACCAGGATTAGTTGGTCAGCCTGCGGCAACTGCATCACCTCACCCGGCGTCAGCAGGGGGCGAGCGGTCTCTTGGCGGCTTACCATGACGTGGGACAACCAGGGCGCCAACCGATGGCCGGCATAGTTGCGCATCGATCTGAGTTCCGTCGCGGTACCGAGCGCGTCCGAGATGCGTTTGGCCGTGCGCTCGTCATTTGAGGAAAAGGCAATCCGCACATGGCAATTGTCGAGAATGGCGTTGTTCTCGCCATAGGCCTTGGAGATTTGGTTCAATGATTGCGCGATCAGATAAGCGCGGATGCCATAGCCTGCCATGAAGGCGAGCGCAGTCTCGAAGAAGTCGAGCCGACCGAGCGCCGGGAATTCATCCAGCATCATCAGGAGCTGATGCTTGCGGCTCTTCTTTGGATCGCCCTCCAGGCGCTCGGTCAGCCGCCGGCCGATTTGATTGAGCACCAATCGCACCAGGGGCTTAGTGCGCGAGATATCCGACGGCGGCACGACCAGATACAGCGACATCGGTCGCTCGGCATCCACAAGGTCGGCAATGCGCCAGTCGCAGGCCGATGTTGCCGCGGCCACCGTTGGATCACGATAGAGCCCGAGAAACGACATGGCGGTCGAGAGAACGCCTGAGCGCTCGTTCTCTGACTTGTTCAGCACCTCACGAGCCGCCGAGGCCACGACCGGATGGACCTGAGGCTTGTCCACCGTGCCGAGGTGGTTTGTGGTCATCATCCGCTGCAGTGTCGCAGCGAATGAGCGTTGCGGGTCCGACAGGAAGGTGGCGACACGGGCGAGTGTCTTTTCCTCTTCGGCGTAGAGCACGTGCAAGATGGCGCCAACTAGAAGTGAATGACTGGTCTTCTCCCAATGGTTCCGCCGCTCCAGCGCGCCTTCCGGATCGACGAGAATGTCGGCGATGTTCTGAACGTCGCGGACCTCATCTGGACCTTTGCGCACTTCCAGCAGCGGGTTGTACCGCGCCGATCTCGGATCGGTCGGATTGAACAAGAGACAGTGCGAGAACTTCGACCTCCAGCCAGAGGTCAGCTGCCAGTTCTCGCCTTTGATGTCGTGAATGACGGCCGAGCCGGTCCAGGAAAGAAGGGTTGGAACAACGAGTCCGACGCCCTTGCCCGAACGTGTCGGCGCAAAGGCCATGACGTGTTCCGGTCCGTCATGGCGCAGATAGCGATAATTCAGTCCGCCAAGGAAAACGCCGGCCGGCTGAAACAGCCCCGCCTTCTCGATTTCCAGCTTCATGGCCCATCGTGAGGACCCATAGGTGGTGACCAACCCCCGCTGCCGTGCGCGCCAGAGGGACCCAGCTATCGCGGCGGCACAGCCCAGGAACCCACTGGCTCCGGCAAGTATGCCAGCCTTGTCAAAGACCTCAGGCGCATAGGCGTCAAATTGGAACCACCATTCGAACAGTTTCCACGGCTGGTAGATCGGCCAGCCGACTGTCACAAACCATGGCGCGCCGAGTGGCGGCTGATAGGAGAGCATGTGGGCGCACCATTGGGTTGCAGTCCACACGCCAAGAATGACAATTGCGAATACGACAGCGATCTGCCCAATCAGCAACTTCGTGGGTGTCAATGGCTTGCTCCGCTCTTCTGGCCAGACGGACCAAACATCGCGCCGAGCGATGAGAATTCGAACGGCCGCTACGTGCGACTAGGTGCGATGACAAGGTTGATAGGCATTGTTCAGCTGCGAACAGCGAAAATCCCCCGCAGCAACCGATCGGCGGTGCCAGGTACGCGGTTTGGTCGCAGAAGATGTTGGGGCTTCAGGCGCGGGCACATTGAAGATGTGCTGACAGACAAACCTTTGGAGCCGACGCGTTTGTGCGAGTAGCGAGCTGAAGGGCTCGGCGAGAAGTCGTCGTTCTCAATCGGGCGACGGGGGGATACATCGGCGAAGACGGCATAAGGGAGGATGGGCCAGACCGAGCCGACGGAATGGGCGTAGCCAAGGCCTTGGAGCGCATAGCGCCTGGCCGGGAGGCCGCCGCCCGTCAGACTTACGCGGCGCGTCGTTGAGCGAGGTGGAGACCCGAACGGGCTCGACGAGGGTCCACGGCGGTCACAATGTTGTGGTGGTGATCGCAGTAGACGCGATCCGGCGAAGTTGGCCCAGCACAAAAACGATAACCGCCGGGTACAGAAGCGTCTTCGCTCACCGGGAAGCGGCACTGATAGAGGCCTAGCTGAATGAGGGGGACATCTCTCGAAGTTGGTCTGATATTTTCAGGCATGATGGTTTCCTAGTTCGTAGCAATTACCAGCTGACGGCCGCAGTGCGACCCGTCGGGGGACGAGCTTCTCTCGTTTTGGAGGGCTATGGGTCACCATATGGTGTTGGTAGCACCATCAATGAAGCCCTACGCCCTGCTTCTGAAGCCAATAGTTTGCGACTTAAGGCCACACGCGCGAACGCATTAGCAATCTACCATCGTTTCCCCGAGGCACTCGCCCGCCGCGGTTTGCCGGCGGCGGGGTGGCACTGGCTTGTGGGGCCCTAGGCCCACTCGCGGCGCTCGCACTCGATCTCGGTGCGGGTTTCCCTTGTCTCATCGCCCTGTCAGCGCCTTGCAAATGAGCGAAACCAAGCTGTCGCGCGCTCGCTCGTGGAGTGCGCCTTTCGGCCGCCATGCAAGGAAATCATCAACGCTCATCCAATCAGCCGGGTTTGTGTCGGCGTCTGGCTGGCTGAATTCCACATACAGATGCAGTTCGTCCGGCACGAAGACGACCCTCCACAATCCTTTGATGTCATTGGCAAGGTTGTAGGCGAGGACGGTCATGGCGGGGCACTCCTTTCGCCGTGGAGCGTGCCTATCACACGGGAAAATTCCATCACCAGAAGTTAGTATTGACGCTCGCGCTTTCTCAGAAATCCAACGTCCGCGTGATGCCGAAAGGTGCAGCCAGGTTTTGTGTATCTAGATTGGGAACACGGGACCGCCGCGAAAGTTCGGTGCACGCAGCGAATCCTCCCCCTCCAGGTATTGCTGCAGATCGGTATCCCGATCGGCCCGCGCTCCCCGCAAGGGCGCGGGCCTCGGCCTGTGGTGCTCATGCCATCTACATCGATCCGCAAGATGGAATATGATCTGGATAGAAGGACGTGGTTCGTCGCCAGCGGCAAGCGGTACGAGTTTGAGGGGGTACCGCCGGAAACCTTTGCCGCGTTCCGGGCCGCGTTCGCCAAGGGCCGCTATTTCAACGACCACATCCGCAACAATTTCCGCTACCGTCTGGTTGCGAGCGATAGCGACCCGGGATGACCTGACCTGCCGGCGGCTCAATCGTCCTGTCGCTCCAACCGGCGGTTGGTGGACGCGTTGCCGCTGTTGCGCTTAGGGTTGGTTACGGTCCGCGCTCACTTGGCAAGCCCACCCCGCATCCCCCCGCCTGGTGCAAAGCGTTTGATCGGTCCCGCCGTTCTGGCAGTGCGGCGGGACTTTTTTGCGGTCCAGGTGGAGCATCGGCGCGCGGGGAAAAGGCGCGGTGCACGCAGCACCCTTTTTCTCATCCAACGTACGTCGGTGGCGCGCTGAAGGGTCTCAACGTCGGTTTGCCGCCGGAGCTCAACTAGCTGGACTATTGCTCGACCGGAAGCGGCTCGTGCTGCGGCTCAGCGTGGTGGAACACCTGTCCAAGATCGCGCGCATCGAACGTTTGGCCGCAGACTGGGCAGTAGACCAAGTGCTTCGACTCGTCCTCTACTGGCCCGTCATGCGGCCTGCCCTTATAGCCTGTCGCGATGTTGTCGGTTCTAATCCGGGGCAACGACAAGTGCCTTCCGTCGTTTTGGCGGCCGATATTTCTCCATTAGCCGGACCTTGTCACGGTCGACCGTGACCAGCGGCCCGAGGTCGATCGTCACGGTGACCTCGTCGATGCGCGTGACCTCGCCTTTCAGGTCGATTTGCTGGCCTCGGTTCACCTTGGTGTGGTCGATGATGGAATGTGGGAAGTCGTAACCTGGGATAGAGACGCTTACGCGGTCCTCTGTTATCCGCCTTCGAACCGTGGCAGTAATCGCCACCTGGTCACCAATGCCTATTCCCCGAGCCATGCCATGGATTCTGGTGCGGGCAGTGTCCTCTTCAAGAGGCTTCTAGTATACGCCCGACACTTTAAGGCTGACCTATGACCAGAGTTACAAAAGTTGAACTTCATCGGGGAACACTCCTTCTGTCTGCCTGTTCGATTTGCCAGGCGCATCCCGCGCATTCAGACAGGAGAAAGAAGATGAAACGCATCCTTTTGGCTTCGGCCGTGCTGGCAGTGTCGGCAGGGCTTTCCTTTGCTCAGACGACCAGCGGAACTTCGAGCGGAACCTCGACGAGCGGAACCTCGACCACGACAACCATGCCCAGTACGACGGATCAGGGCACCGGCACGACGAGCAGCGGGACCAACATGTCCGGCGATCAGGGCACCGACACGACCACCACCAGCGGCACCACAAATCCGAACTCGGCCAGAGACTGCGCGCCCGGCCAGCAGACTGGCAGCGCCCAGCAGGCTGCGCCAGGTCAGCAGGACACGACAGCCAACACCGCCGCGCCAGGCCAGGTGAAAAAGACCGACGAAGGTTGCTGATTGGCACATCGGCACAGGTTGGAATCACCAGCGTGTGGCTGGCCAGTCTCCCCCGACCACCGCCTGAACTCAGCTCGGCTGGCGAGCAAGTTGCCGCCAGCCGAGCATCAGTCCAAGAACCTGTGCGCTTGCTTGTGCTTTCAGTTGGGCACGCCTCGCTTCTGTTTGCTTTCGGTCAGATAGATACGCGATCGCCTTTATTCTAGCGCTGAACAGACCTGATGGCGCGCTGACACAGGACATCACCAAAAGCCCGCGTCTCTGGATTGAGGAGACGCGGGCTGGATCGGAGCACCACCGATCTTGCAGCAATATCGTATGAACGATGTACTGCGTGCACCGAACCTTACCCGCGCCCCGGTGTTCCACCTGGAGCGCAAAAAATCCCGCCGCACACTGCCAGGGCGGCGGGACCGATTAAGCGCCTTTGCACCAGGCGGGGGGACGCGGGGGTTGGGCTTTGCCGAGTGAGCGCGGATCGTAAACGACCCTAAGCGCAACAGCGGCAAAGCGTATACCGACCGGCGGTTGGAGCGACAGGAGGAATTGAGCTACCGGCAGGTCAGGTCATCCCGGGTCGCTATCGGTCACAACCAGACGGTAGCGGAAACTGTTGCGGATGTGGTCGTTGAAATAGCGTCCCTTGGCGAACGCGGCCCGGAACGCGGCAAAGGTTTCCGGCGGTACCCCCTCAAACTCGTACCGCTTGCCGCTGGCGACGAACCACACCGAGAGGGTCCTTCTATCCAGATCATATTCCATCTTGCGGATCAATGTGGAGGGCATGACGGCGGCTCGATTCGAAAACCAATCAACGAGCGGAGAGGCCGTCGCGTTCCTTGTGACTGCGGTGGTGCGGTGAGGCACAAGGCTCAATGCGGAGCGCCAGCAGTCGCGATCAGCGCCTCGTCGAGAATCCACTTCAGCGTCGCCGAGCGCTGGTAGCTTCATCTGCTTGCCGTTCTTGCTTGCCAGGAACGACATGCAGCGGTCGCAGTATGCCATGCGGGGACCTTCAATATGTCGCCGTATGTCGCCGCGTCGGATGGCCAGGAAGCGGGCCAGTGCCAGTTGGACTTTGTAATGGAGCGGCGCAGCGGCGAGCGTCCACGGGCCGTTTTCCTTGCGCCGGTCTTCCGCGATCTTGGCCTTGCCCACGCATCGCTGCAGGATTTTCGCGAGGTGAATTGAAACCCGCCACACGCTGATCCTCTGGGACTGTCAAGGGCCGTTCGGCGGGCTCTACTCCGGAACAATGTCTTCTTCTGAAAGTTTTTCCTTAAATAGCAAAGGAGATTCGAAATGTCAGAAAGCCGGGAATGGTTTGTCCAATGGCTTAGAGACGCTCATGCCATGGAAGAGCAGGCAGAAACGATGTTGAATGGGCAGTTGAGCCGTATTGAGAATTATCCCGAACTGAGCGACCGGATGCGACAGCACCTCGACGAGACCAAGCAGCAGGCTGCTCGGCTGAAGACTTGTCTCGATCAGATGGACGAGGGTTCATCCACGATGAAGGATGCTGGCGGCAAGCTGACGGCGATGGCGCAATCGCTGAGCGGCGTCTTCGCTGGAGACGAGGTGATGAAAGGATCGCTCGCGAGCTACACGTTCGAGCACATGGAAATCGCCTCCTACACGATCCTGATTGCCGCTGCTCGATCGCTCGGCGAAAGCGAGGTACTTCGGGCTTGCGAAGAGAACCTGCAAGAGGAAGTCGCGATGGCGGATTGGCTGAAAACCCATCTTCCCTCCACGACCGAGCAGTTCCTTGCGCGGGCCGAAGCGGACAGCGACAGCGCCAAGCGGTGAGCGGGTGGGAACGTAGCGATCGTGAAGTGCTGGCTCGGCGCGGAAGCTGGTTAACACCGGCTCCGATGTCGGCGAGCGAGCTCCGCGGCTTGGAACTGAATAGGAGCGGCGGCGGACGGCAATAATCGAGGGTGCCCATCGGTCGTTGCCGCCAAATAGAAACACAACGAAAATTGCTTGTAGGCGTGCCGTCGCATCAAACTGTGCGGATTGACTGCGGCGGCGTAGCCCGGAACGGGTGAAGCACAATGCCGGTAAGCGCAAGGCGACGGCGCCCGAAACTCATCACGTGTTTTTGCCAACTCGATGCTCGAAAGCTGCCGATCTGCTTAGACCGGTTCCGGACATTCGTGACCGGCGTCATAAGTCATAAGAAGCGCCCATCACCGACGGGACTCCACTGAGGGAAGCCGACCTTCCCCCAGCCTTTCGCCAGGCACGGACTCTTTGCCAACCGCACATTTGAAGCCTATGCTTCCCACATCGGCCGCCAGCGCTTCGGACGCAGCCGACAGTAAGAGGTACGTGCTCTTGCCCGTATGGGAGAGAGAGCCATGCCCCAATCCCTTCTTCGCAACCATGTATTGAAAACCCTCTCCTCGGAGGATTTCACGCTATTGCAGCCGTCAATGCATCAGATCGCACTGACATCAAAGCCCAGCTTGAAGTCTCATATCAGCCGATCGAGCGTGTGTATTTTCCAGAGATGGGCATCGCGTCGGTGGTCGCCACGATGACCGGTGGGCGACAAAGCGAAGTCGGCATCATCGGACACGATGGCATGACAGGGGTTGCCGTCATTCTCGGCCAGGACAAGTCTCCCAATGAAACCTATATCCAAGTCGCAGGTAATGGCTGAATCCTCCCGGTTGAAGCTCTTCGCTCTGCGATTGCAGAGAGCCAATCCCTTCGCGAGTCACTGCTTCGCTATGCCCACGCGTTCCTCGTCCAATCGTCCCGGACCGCACTTGTCAACGGCCATTCGAAAATCGAGGAGCGCTTGGCCCGCTGGTTGCTGATGGTCCAAGACCGCGTCGAAGGAAATAAGATCTACCTGACGCATGAATTCCTGGCGACAATGCTTGGTGCCCAGCGCCCCGGCGTTACCACGGCCCTCCAAATGCTTGAATATCGGGGGCTGGTTCACGCCAAGCGCGGCGAGATCACGATTATCGACCGCATTGGAATGATACAACTCACGCATGGTGCTTACGGGGAGGAGGAGCAAAGTCACTTCAGCCTAGCCTCCGTCTAATTGTCCTGAATCAGACAAACCCTTGCAAGCTACCGAATTCGTGCCGTAAATCGTGTGGGTCAGGATTCAGGGAGGAATTCTCGATGACCACCACTTTTGACGCAGTCACGGTTGAAAGAGCCGCCGAAGCCTATGTTCTCTCCAGAGGCAAGGCCCACTTCCTTTCGATCGCACAGGCAATCCGCGCCATCCGAACACTCATGCCCGCATGCAGGGCCACCGACCGCGAGCTGGAGGAGCTCTTGGCGGCAGCATCCATTATTCACGGTGTGCCCGTCGCGTTCGACTTAAAAACAGCCGTGGCCGCAGAACCACGGCTCCATTCATAGGGCCGGCGATGCCTGCGCTCGCCCAGACGCCTACCTTATCGGACGTTCGCCAAGCGATTGTCCGCCACCTGATCGACAACATCGGCAGCCCGAGCATTTCGATATCCGAGGTTAGCCACACCGTGAGGAGAATGCTTCCCTTTTGCGAACTCACGGACTGGCAACTTGGCGATCTCATTGCGCGAAGCGCGATCGATGCAGGATTCGCGATTGAATCCGACGGGGTGGGTCCCGAAAACGCATGTCGAGGCTCAATAGCGGAACAGCCGCTTTAGCCATGTGGCTCCCAATCACGGACGGTCAGGTTGTGGCCCACGTACAGCCGCCAGGCGGCAACGCGCCTGATATTGCACTCGAGATCAACTCTGCCGCTTCCTGTTAGCCGAAGTTGCAAACGGCCCCGCTAACAATCGTGGTTGCGCGTTTAGGCATCGTGGTTCAGACCGCTGGCGGATTAGAACTCATATTGGCTTTGCGATCGGCTCATCGCTGCCGACAATCGGTGACCTATATAAAGGGGCATGTCCACGCGCCGAAAAATCAATGCAACAGCGAAGCTGATTGGAGAGTGGCCTTTAACCCCGGCTGCAACGCTTGGCTCGTCCGTCAGAGCGAGGGGTATTTTTCTCGAAATACGCGCCCGCCTTCCAATGGAGTTCAGGAAACTGCTCCATATCGAGTCCCGCGTGCTTACCCTGCGCCTGCCTGAGGGCGCAGAGAATGATGTGCAGGTGGTATTCGGGATCGTATCCAAAGCACTGCAGAATATCGAAGACCTGCCCGTAATCCCCCGTGAAATCGAGGACATTCTGACGATCTCGACGGCCGAACGGCACCGCTGGCTGAAAGATGGTCGCTTGCAGAGCGCCGGGACGAAAACGGTGAAACTCCGCGGGCGGGCAAGGAACATCACCTTTCACGTGTTCGACCCGCAGCACGTGGAGGATGTGCTTGACCGCGACCTGGTTACGGTCTGGCGCGAACAGGACGCAGCGACAGCTGCAGAGAACAGGCGGCGAGCCGCGGGGAAGGCCGCTGTGAAACGTGCACAAAGAAGCGGTCGCGGAACTGCAGCTTCAGTTGGCTATGGCCCCGATGAGAACTCGCACTCCGATTTGCGCGGCTGGGAAGATTTTGAGAATGACGGATTCCTGCGCTGATAGGCCGGGCGCACAAGCAGGTTAGGACGTTTGCCTGCGCCGAGCGAGATGCGCAAGGAGGGCGGTCAAACGCATCGCGTTCAGGACCCGCTTCGCAGGGACACCGCCCTTGCGCGCCATCTCCACACCCCAATGCATGTGGTCGAGCTCGCGGATCGAATGAGCGTCCGGATTGATGCTGAAGATGCAGCCCTGACCGAGTGCCTTTTGATGCCAGCGCCAGTCGAGGTCGAGTCGCCACGGATGTGCGTTGATTTCGACAGCGACGCCGTGTTTCGCACACGCTTTGAGGACTTTGTCGACGTCGAGATCATAACCGGGCCGGCGCAACAGCTGGCGACCGGTCATGTGCCCGATGATTGTCGTCCGAGGGTTTCCGATCGCCTCAATGATACGCTCCGTCTGTTCCTTCTTGGGCAACTTGAAGCGGCTGTGCACGCTCGCGACGACGAAATCGAACTGCTCCAGGATATGATTCGGGTAATCGAGCGAGCCATCCGCCAGGATGTCCGCCTCGATGCCCTTCAGTATGCGAAATTTTCCATTGTATGCCTTGTTCAGCCGGTCAGCTTCGCGGTGCTGTTCAGCAATCTCCTGCAACGAAAGGCCGCCTGCGTAGTGAGCGGACTGCGAATGATCGGCGACACCATAGTATTCGAAACCGCGCTTGCGCGTGGCTTCAGCCATTGCCTCAAGCGTTTCGGTGCCATCGGATGCGGTCGTGTGAGAATGCAGGATGCCATGCAGATCTTCATCCCGAACGAGGGCGGGTAGCTTCTGCTTTGCCGCCCGCTCAATCTCGTCCCTGCCTTCGCGCAATTCAGGCTCGATAAACTGCAAGTCTAGAGCTTGGTAGATTTCTTCTTCTGTCGCTGACGCGATCAGCTTTCTCCCGCGATGAAGCCCGTCGGCGTTTAGGGTGAATCCCTTGTCGGCCGCCAACGTCTTCAGTTGCTCAAAGTGGTCTGCCGAACCGGTTGCTTCGAGCAGGCTCGCGCCAAAGTGCTTCCTGTCCGTGACAACAAGCCTGAGCGTCGTATCCTCGATTCCAGTCGTCGACTTTCTGCCCTGCGCTACCAGGGCGAAGTCGGAAACGAGCTCGCAACCGCGCCGGAAGTCACCTGCAATTTCGACGCGCGAAAATTCTGGATGCTCTTGCTTCACCGATATGACCGCATGTTCGAGAATAGCGGCGGCCTTGTGCAGGTGAAGTTGCGTTTCGCCGCCTCGCACGATGGCCAGGTTCTGCAGCAGCTTTGCCTGAAGCGCGGCGCCGAGGCCTTTGACTGGGCGTATGCGGTCTTCTCTTGCTGCGGCCTCGAGCTCCGCCAGCGAGTTCACGCCGAGCGTCTGATGAAGCTTCAGTATCTTATCAGGACGAAGCCCGGGTATGGCAAACAGCTCCATCACGCCCGCTGGAACATCCTCGCGCAGCTTTTCAAGGCTCGGGTGCGTGCCGGTTTGGTAAAGCTTGGTCACGATGTCTGCGATCGCGTCACCGATCCCCGGGATCTTGGTGAGCGCGCCGGCGGCGATGATCCGGTCAAGCGGCTGCGACAGCGCCGTCAGACTGTCTGCCGCGCGCAAGTACGCCTTTGTGCGATAGGGATTGTCGCCGCGCATAGACGCCCGTTGCGCGTATTCCCTCAAAAGACTGGCGACGGTCCTGGGATCGATTTTTGCCATGGCTTCAGCCAAACGAGGCCGATCTCCGCAGGTTCCAATCAGGCAAGGCCATGAGCGCCGCGTTGCCCTTTGAATCCCGGCTTTGCTGGCTCTTCCCGCGTCGGACGCTACAGATTGGGCAAGGATTGGTCAGCGCGACCCCATCCCGCCAGAGCTTTGGAGGCTGCGCGTTTCTTTAATTCAGGAGCATCGCCCACGTGGAAATGAGAGGGCGCGTCTATTGTCTTCATCTCCGCCCACGTGATCGGTGCCGCGACAGGAGCGCCCGGACGTGATCTTGCGCTATAGGGCATGATCGCGGTCGCCCCGCGCTGATTGCGTAGATAGTCCACAAAGATACGGCCCTTGCGGCGCGCCTTTGACAACACGGCCGTGAAATGGGCCGGATCGCTCTGGGCGACCGCCTGCGCCAGGCGAGACGCGAAGTCCTTCACCTGTGGCCACTCGGCGCGAGGGGTGAGCGGCGCGATGACGTGCACTCCTTTGCCTCCCGTCAGCATCGGGAAAGTCGTAAGTCCCAGCGACTTAAGGATAGCACGGAACTGAAAGGCAGCGGCGCGGACGGCCTCAAAATCGAGGCCTTCATCGGGGTCGAGGTCGAACACGAGGCGGTCGGCCTTTTCGACATCCTCGATCCGAGCCCCCCATCCATGCAGCTCGATCGTTCCCATCTGGATGCAAGTCATGAGTCCATCGGCATCGTCGACATAGAGATATGGTTCCTCGTGCCCGTCCTTCTCCGTGATGCCGACGTGGTGGACTTTGTCGCCAAAGCTGCCGGCGTCGTGTTTTTGGAAGAAGCACTTCTTCGCGCGGCCCTGTGGGCATCGAACCAGACTGATCGGCCGGCTGCCAACCCAAGGAAGCATGATCGCCGCGACCGCTGCGTAATGGTCGGCAAGCTGTCCCTTGGTGATGTTGGACTCCGGATAGATGACGCGGTCACGGTTACTTATCGCGATGGCGGTTGTCGCAGACGCGGCGAGATCGGCTGCATGACGTTCCGTCTCGAGCACGACCGCCTCGGGCTTCTTGTCTTCGCGGAGACCAAGATAACTCGGATGTCGCAACGTCCCTTCGTTTGTCATTTCGGTGAAGGCAATCTCAGCGACCAGTTTCGGACGGAGCCAGTGTGCGCCGCGCACTTCGGCGCGTGGTGCGTCGACGGTGGCGGCCTTCTGCTCGAGCGGCGCCATGATCTTCAAGAGACGAAGAAGTTCAGCGGTGTCGAAGCCGGTGCCGACTTTCCCGGCGTAACGCAGCTTGCCGCCGTCATGAACGCCAAGGATCAAGGACCGAAACGTGCGGACCTTGTCGGACGGCGTCCAGCCGACAATCACAAATTCTTGCCGCCTGATGCATTTGATCTTCAGCCAGCTTGCGCCGCGGGCCGCCACATAACTCGAATCCGCGAGCTTTGAGATGACGCCCTCAAGACCGGCTGCGCAGAAGCGATCGAGCAGCTCTTCTCCGCGGCCGAGGATATGGTCGGAGTAACGAAGGACCGGATTTTTCGCAGGCAAGATCGCCTCCAGCTTCGCCTTGCGCTCAACAAGAGGAAGCCTTGTCAGATCTTCGCCGTCGAGCTGCAGCAGATCGAACGCATAAAAGTCGATAGTTGCCGGGGCACTCTTCAATGCATTTTGAAGCGCCTGGAAATTAGATCTTCCTTCCGCATCGACAACCACGGCCTCGCCGTCAATCAGGGCGGAGCGCACCTTGAGCTTGCGAGCCTCGGAGAGGATCGACGGAAAACGGCTAGACCAGTCCAGACCAGATCGTGTGTAGGCTCGCGCCTCGCCACCGCCGACGGCAACGAGAATGCGATAACCGTCGTATTTCATTTCATGGATCCAACGATCGCCGGCAGGGACCGTGTCCACGAGCGTTGCGAGCTGGACCGGCCGGAAAGCGGGCGGCGCTAAAGCGACCTCGTCACGAGCGGGCGACTTCGCTTGACTAGCGCTCGACGCATTGGTTGCCTTACGCGACGTTGGCTTGACCACTCTGACCTAAACCATGCTCAGAGACGAAACAGCGTTATCCGCCGTCCAACGCGCGACTACTTCTTTAGTTTCGCTGCCGCCGTTTTGAGCTTTTCGCGATCATTGCCGACCCGCTTGATTAGCGCCTCGGCCTGAGGCCCGTGCTTCCTGCCTCCGGCCCTTCCATTCCCGATTTTCGCGCACAGCTCACAGGCGATAATCAAGAGCAGGAACGTGCCCTCAGATGCCGCCACAGCGTATCCGGTTTCTGCCATCGGCTTTAGAAGCCTGACATTCCGGTTCCGGTCCCCTATAGGTGCGCACGGTTTTGATCTTCTCGTCGAACCCCATGTTTCGATTGATGATTACTCGACGTGCCCCATTGACGCCAAGTACCTCGCCCAGAGCAGCTCCGATGCCAGTCAAGAAGTGCAAAATGGCCCATAAATGCGCCGACCAGAGTGAATGCTCTCGTCCGGGTCTATTTCGAGCAGCGCGGACTTGGTCAGCATTAGACAGCCTAACGGGTCGTTCCCAATATAGCCATGGGCACCGGCCTGCTAGTCACGGAACACCCCCTCCTCCTTGGCGGCAGCCTCGAAAGCCTGACGGACCTCTTCCGGGGTCACTTGGTCCTGAAAAGCGTCGGCGCACAGTTGCACAGCCTTCCTCCACTTAGGTCCCATCTTGGTCCACTTCATGAGTTCCTCGGCGGCACCCTCGACGTTGTTGCACCCGTAGGTGACCCCAGGTCGGTCGCTCTTGACGTACACCGGAGGGGAGAACCAGTGGGTTGCCACGACAACTCCTCCTACGGGGAAAGATACATCTTTGCCTCCTTGGCGGCAGCCTCAAAGGCCCTTTCGTATTATGTGGGGATCAATTGAATCGCCCTCCAAGGCTGACAGGCAGAGGGTCACCGCCTTATGCCAGTGAGGCCCTCGCCGGGTCCACATCTTGAGCTGCTCAAGGGCTTCCTTCGCATCGGTGCAACCATGTCTGACACCGGTTTCAGTCTTCACGAACACCGGAGGGACGAACCAGATGGGCGCCATGATACCTCCTACTCAGGGGAGAGCGACTGTCTTGGCTGTCAAGTTGTTTGCCACGGTTTTTGATCCCGGACGATAGCGTTGAGAATGGTGAGAAGCTTGCGCATTGTGGCGACGACGGCGACGATCTTCGGCTTGCCGGCCTCGACCAGGCGGTCGCGGAAAGCCTTGAGCACGGGGTTGTGCCTGATAGCGACGAGGGCGGCCATGAAGAGGGCGGCGCGCACGTGGCTCCTGCCACCGCCAATGAAGCTCTTGCCACGCCATTTTCCGGACTGCCTCGTCCATGGCGCAAGGCCGGCGAGCGCGGCGATTTGGCGGCGGTCGAGGCTGCCCAGTTCCGGCATTTCGGCGATCAGGCTGCGGGCAACGACAGGACCGACGACGGAGGAAAGCAGTTTTTCGTTGACCCGCCAGACTGGGGACTTGCGGATATGATCGTCCATGCCCGCATCGAGGCTTGCCAGCTCACGCCGAAGCGCGACGAGCAGCCGGTGGATGCTCTTTTGCGCCTGTTTCGCGATGACCGTGCGAGCACGGTTCTCCTCCGCCACGATCATCTGCACGATCTGGCGCCGGCGGGCGACGAGCTCGGCCAGGGCCTCGGTTTCGGCGTCGCGCAATGGCCGCAATTGCGGCTTGGTCGCAGTGATGAAAGCGGCAATGACGGCGGCATCGATCGGGTCGGTCTTGGCCCGCTTGCCGAGTGCATTGGCATAGGCGCGCACCTGCGCCGGATTGACCACGACAATCGCCAGGCCGGCGCCTGCCAAGGCGGCGACCGCCAGTCTCTCGAAGCTGCCTGTCGACTCCAATCCGACACGGCCGGCGAAAGGACTGCCAGCCGCCGAACCAGATCCTCCACCCGGCGTGGTCATTCTCTACCGAGAACGCCTCGCCCGACGGCAAAACATGCACGTCGAGCCGATCCTTGGAAACGTGTCGATGCCAACAATGATTTCCATCCTGTCCCATCCTTGCCTAATCGGGCTTCGCTTGCGGCCCAGGCGACTGTTCGGGTTCGATGGAACGGCGGACGAAGACCCTTGCTCTCCCACGGGCTCGATCACCCAAAGATGCTCCGGTCTCCCGTCCGCCACCGCACCTGCCTTCATAGCAGAGTCGGCAAGAAACAAGTTACAAGATACACGTTGGCCTCCTTGGCATCCGCCTCAAAGGCTTCACGGACCTCATGGGGGACATCCTGCCCTCGAACGCGTCGACGCAGGATTGGACCGCCTTCGTCCACTTCGGGCCGTTTGTGTCCCACGCCATGAGTTCCTCGGCGGCTCCCTCGACGTGGCTGACCCCATTGCGAATGCCCGAACGTTTCGTCTTCACGTAGACCGGTGGAGAGAACCAGAGAGGACCCATAAGGGGGAACTTAGAGCGGCAAGAGCCCGCCGACCAACCCCGCTTTAGCCGCAGCTAAGGGAACGATGTAGGCCCTCGCGGGTTTAGAGATGGCAGCGGGATTCTTCGTGGATGTGCAGCCGCTGTGGGGGGGTCCGTCGCCTCTCCCTCACCGGCGGCGGGCTCCTTTCGCGAAGGCGGTGTTGGTAATAGACACCTAGAACCTTATACCGCATCCAATTTAGCTAGTTCTCATTGGGGGAGTAATGTCCCCTCCTCTTTTGCAGCAGCCAGGAATGCCTTGCGGGCCTCCTCAGGTTCCATCTCGTCGAAAATCACGGCCATGCAAACGCGCACCGCGAGGTCCCAGCAAGGGCCACGCTTGGTCCACTTCATCAGCTCCTCGCCGGCTGTCTCGGCGTTGTTGACATTGTGGATGATCCCGGGACGCTCGGTCTTGACCGGGACCGGAGGGTTGAACCAGTGGAGAGCCATACGTCACTCTTTGTCGGCCCGATCAAGTTCCTCCAGCAAATACTTTTGCTCAGCCCAGTTCCCGTTCTACAGGCAGAGTGAGCAGGTTGCGAAGGTAATTGCGGATTACTCCTCTAGCTATTGAAAATGGCGCAGGACGGCGCGCTTTCGTTGCGATGCCACAGTGACTGAAGTTGGCTGACAGCTACTCGCGACAGTCGAAAGCCACGCAGAGGCATGGCAGTTGCTGCCTCGACGATCGCCTCGGTTAGTTCTTCGTCAGAGGCCACCAAGCAAGGCGCAGCCTCCCGAGCTTCGCGTAGTGCAGCTTTGATCGAGACCGTGTCGCCACGGTCCGCCCTGTTGAGGAGGCCTATTCGCGAAGATCGAACCCGACGAACAGGCCAAAGGCTGGGGCAACATTGACAATAAGCTCCACCAGCTCGCAGTCAGTTTCCGCCAGATGTGGCCCGTCTCGGCGCACCGCTGCAATAGTCTCTTTGACGGAGATGATTTGGCCGCGACGGGCTTGTAGGATCAGCTCGTGAACAAGGTGTTTGGCAGTCACTTTGTCGGGTCGGCAGTTCGTCCAAACATTCATACAAGGCCTCCCACCTCAGCGAGAACCCAAGGGAACATTCATGATCCTCCGTCGAGAAAAATCAAGAAGAATGTTTGATAACTTCTGAGTGGGAATCAGGGGGACAAGCCACGAAGCGAGCCTCTATACTCTTTGACCTGACGCTCAGCCAGCCGGCTAGGGACCTTCTTCCGTCGGGCCCTGTTTGGCCCGATCAATAGCCGCAAGTAATGACTGTAGGGTTGGCGGCAGTTCTGGTTCGACCTCCAGATTTAAGAACGTTTGTACGTGATGACGATAGCCTTCGGAACGGATCAGTTTCCGAAACGCTCCGGAGACAGACTGATGGTCTGCTTTGTTGCTCGTTGTCATGTTCGGGAAGTCCGTCCCCAATGAGCCGTAACTCGCCCGCAACGAACGGGTTCCATCAGGAGGTCGGAATATTTTGTAGAAATTTCTGAGCGGGAGATCGGCTAACTGGCTCGCGCGAAGACCCCCGTGCCCCCTTCGATCCGCCGAGCATTAATCCCCGCTGTTTGAACTGAAGATCGTGTCGATCTAGCGTCGGTGTTGCACATAGCGACCGTTGAAATGCTTCTGTCCAATGTTTGCTCACGCTGTGATGCCAACGGGCAGGCTCTTGCGGCAGGGTGCCGCAAGGTCGCGACGAATGAAACGCCGGCCCAGTTCAGCCCGCGCGACGTCCTTCAAAGCTGGGGGGATCGATCTTCACCAAGCGGTCTGCGGCCTCGACCGCAGTTCGTATCCTGCTGCACAGCGCGAGATTTTCCGCCAGCATTTCTTCAGTGCGTTGAAGCGCGAGCTCGGTCCGGTGGATGCGCTGCCTGGCATTGGCAACTTCCGATGTCAAAAGATCGGCCGCCATCCCGTGGCCGTGGGGTTCCATAGTGTCCATCACTTTCTAATACATGGGGGGCGATATCGTTCCCTGATGTCGGGCGAAACGGCGGGCCGCAGAAAAGCGCGATGTGCCGAATGACCAAGGCTCCCTGTCAAAACAGCGCCAGAAACAGGCGAACGGCTTCGGCCGCTCTACATCCCACGGCAGAGGCGATCACGGGTCAGAGGGCCATTGATCTGTTCAGGTACGACTACAACGCAAGCGAAGACACACTCAGGCGGCTAGTGATCAAGCATCGTCTTCACAACCAGACAATGCCCGGTGCTCCGTGGAGAATAAGCGCTCCCGGTTTGGCTATGGCGCTCGCCGGCGATGATGACGCCTTGCGCGGTTGAGGCGGGACGATCGCGAGCATCCGGACGTAACTCGGTATTTCAAGCGGCTCGGCATCCCGCGACCCTGACCTGTTATCAAAAGTTATGGTCGCGGCGACTGTCTAAAATAGACATTAAGTAGATGTCGCGGCCCGACAGGGCTCCACACAAGAGTGAACCGTTGCTGCCTTGCGCATCGCCCTCTAGGCCGCCGGCGTCGAGTTCATCCCGGAGAACGGCAGCCGCGCCGGCGTGAGGCTCCGCAAACCTTAGGCGTAGACTCGTTACTGCGCAGCCACACACCTACTTTTCGCCATCGGACGAAGCGGTTGCAACAGGTGGTGCGCGGGCCATAGCGCTGAGGCAGGTCGCGCCATGGAGCACCGGAGCGCAGCACCCAGAAGATGCCGTCAGCACGCGCCGATCATCAACACGTGGCACACCTCTTGGCTTGTTGGGTAGACGCTTTATTCCATTGCTGACCATTGTCCAAAAGCGCTGTTAACCAAATTTTCTCACCCGCCGATGCTTATTCGCGCGACTGAAGGGTGAGGTGATCGATGTGTGATTCAAACATAAGCGCGTTTCCGCTGCATCGGCGGCGGAAGTTGGTCGAAGGGATCGCCCGGGTCCTGGAATCCAAGAACGGGAAGGACGCGAACGCCTTCTGGCGCAACACCGCCAAGGCAATTCTCGTTCAACTGTCCGAATCAGGAATTGCACCCGGGGTGGCCGAACAGGAAGTTGGAACGCTTCTTCATGCTGTCTTGGCCGATATCGCCACCCGCAGTGCTGCGAAACTTGCACAATAGCATCGGCTCACGATGAAGGATTGCCGCATAGATACGCCCCGGGGCTCCACAAGCGTAGCACCACTGCATCCGTCAAACGCAGGTTTCTCACTGCGGATGAAAAGATAGGCGCGTTCGTCGAAATCACCGCGCGAATGTGCTCTCGGGCGAGATACGGCTCCGCCTCGCCTGTAGTGGCGGCCCATATGTTTTCGACGTAAACAGCACTGGCTCACTTCGGCTATCGGCCGGCTTGTGAATGACCGGAAGGGGGCCGGGAGCGGTCTGTCCGTTGTTCGATTACTGTTGGCGAGAAGCTGCCATCCAGCATCCGGTCTGGCGGCATCGTGACGAGACTGATTTTCTGTCGGAAGAGAACGAGGCCGGCCGCAAGAAAAGGTCACGGCTTTTATGCACAACCTTTATTGTCCAGCAGGCTTAGTTGTTCCCCTGAAACTTGAATCTACCTCAGACTCAGTGTCTTCTCAGGGCAACCGCTGGGAGTAGACATGCCTTCAGGCTCGTTTCAACACCGCGTGTGGCAATGGATTGTCGCGTGCTTTCCGACGCCGGCGCACCTCGATGTACAGGAGCGCAATCATCGCTTCCTTGAAGAGGCGCTTGAACTCGCTCAGGCGAACTCCTGCACAAAGGAGGAGGCACTCGAACTGGTGGAGTACGTGTTCGGTAGGTCGAAAGGTGACGTGCGCCAAGAGGTTGGGGGCGTCCTCGTTACGCTCGCGGCCCTCTGCAACGCCACCAAGGTTGACATGAATGAGGCCGCCGAACAGGAACTGGGCAGGAACTGGTCCCGCATTGATCGTATCCGCGCCAAGCAAGCGGACAAACCTCAGGGATCGCCTCGTCCTCAATGAAGGTAGTCTTAGCCGATCAGGGTGGCGCAAGCCTCGCTATCCAGTATTTCGCGAGCGGACGCTGATTCGCGGATGCAGATTTCGTATGGGACGGCCGACCTTAAGCATTGTTGCCTCAACCGTGACGTGGCGGAACAACGGTTTGGTAGAACATATGCAGATCGCCTGGTCAGCGAGCTTGCGGATGCGGAAGCTTTCGAGAATGTTCAGGGGTGGCATGATATCCTTGGGGGAAACGTGACCATCAACGACGATGAGAGCTTTGAAGTTGCCATCGGTTCGAGCTACACCGCAACCTTCGTGAGCGTGGATCAGAACGTCACACTGACGGACGATGGACGGATTGACTGGGCCAGTGTTGAATTCGTGAAGCTGACAGCCATATCGGAAGTACCATGATCGATGAGCACGCTACAGCCAACTGGTTTTCGAAACCTGGCGACTCGATCCGCGCAATCATGCAACGACGCAACATTTCCGCGCGTGACCTTGCCGAGCGCTTCGAGGATGGGCTTGATGCTGTCCGCAGCCTCATAGACGGGTCGCGGCAGATCGACGAGTCGTCCGCTTCGACACTGTCGGCGGTCCTGGGAGCGACGGCGAAATTCTGGCTGAAGCGGCAGGAGAACTTCGATACGGCGGTCGATCGTGCTGTGGTTCAAGTCCGAGAAAGTGGACATGAGGATCTGCTGCTGCGCCTCCCCGCTCCGGGCCAGAAAGCGCGTGGCAAGCTACCCCTAGAGCGCCGTGCGGCCGAAATCCGCAAGAGATTGGTGTTCTACAACGTTCCGGACGCAGAATCGTGGACGGGTCGATATGGGCGCCTGGTAGGCGAAACGGACTATCGTACCTCCACGGCATTCGCGTCTAAGGAAGATGCCACTCTTCTGTGGCTCCGGCGCGGCGAACTTGAGGCCGACATGATCCAGACACGCGCCTGGAATTCCGGGAATCTGATGGATCGGCTGCGGGACATCCGAAGGCTTTCTATGATCCGCCATCCTCAGCTCTTTCTACCGAGGTTGAGGACGCTCTGCGCGGAAGCGGGTGTTGCGCTTGTAGTCGTCAAGGCTCCCGATGGCTGCCGCGCCAGCGGCGCGATACGAATGGTCGATCCCGACAAGGCAATGCTCCTGCTCAGCTTCCGCTACAAGCGGGATGATCAGTTCTGGTTCACGGTTTTCCATGAAATCGGACATCTGGTGCTCCATAAGGCGAACACCTTCGTTGACGATGATGCTCTACCGGGGGACGCAGATCGGGAAAACGAGGCCAACGAGTTTGCGGCGGAATGCGTCATTCCTGCCCTTCGGGAGTCCGAATTCGAACGCGTCATGCCGAAACGAGACGACATCGTTCGCTTCAGCGTATCGATTGGAGTGGCTCCAGGCCTAACCGTCGGACAGATGCAGCACCGTGGAATCCTGGAGCCCGACAAGTTGAACTATCTTAAGCGTACGTGGGACTGGAGACAGATCAATCCCGCCACCGTCTAGGATCGCTATCCTTTGAAGTGGACGAATGCGGTCGGGCTCTTCTGCCAGTTGCACAAAGCATCCTCGATCACGGCCATTCCTACGTGAAGGTGTGCATCCAACTCATCGACCCAGCTCTGAAGCTGAGCTTCCGTCGCCGCGCCAGTGTGTGAACCTGTGAACAGGAGGCGTGCGCCGGAAGCGGGACCCGTGGCGCCCTTGAAGTAGGCGGATCCTGGCTCGATCGGAGCGATACCGTATCGCCCGATCAGCGCAAGGTAATCGAACTTCGCAAGACGCCCAAACGTCTTCACGCTCATGCTCCGATAAAGAGCATCGAAGATCGTTGCGGGATTGTTGCCTGTTTGCTGGATCATTGCAGCGAAGAACGCTTGATGTCCCGTGGGCCCTATCCAACCGACGTAGCTGAGCAGGACCTCGCCGAAGCTTCTGTTGGAATTCGGCCGCAGACTCTCGTACTTCCGGTGATTGCCGAATTTTCCGCCGATGTTCATCCAATTCGCGGCGAGCCATGAGATCATTGCCTGTGGGTTGTTCGAAACAGTCTGCCAGTCCCACACCCCAGCCCCGAGGCGGCCGTATACCTGCTGCAGTCGAAGCCATCCGGAAGACGCAGGTCGAGCGAAATGCGTCATGAGGAACACAAGCCATGCGGCCTCTTCTACGTTGCTGTTCTGCATATGATATGCAACCGCGCGCTCGGCATCGAACGTGCCTGAATTGGGATCTGCTTTCCTTGCAATGACCGACCTTTCCTGTACTCGCCTGTAGTAATCTTCTCGTCTTAGGCTCGCGACGAGCTGCATCGCGAGTGTGTCGCGCGCTGGGTTCCCCGGGGCACCTGGAAGATTACGAACGCTGGCGGAGAAGGTCTGAAGAGCGCTAGAGATCTGCGCATGCTGCAGCTGCCTGGTCGGCCACATTTCAGGCTGCTCCATTTGTTTTGGTATCTCGCAGGACTCGGGTCTTCAGCCTTCGCTCGAGATATGTTCGATAAACCTCGTCATGAAACTCGGCCTTCAACTCGCCGAGACCTTCGAATCCTGGTGCACCCCGCCGTTTAGTAGCCCAGAACACCTGGAGAAGGCGAATGATGTCAGCCCAGTATGGTTCTCTCGCAAAGTCTTCGGCCCGAATTTTCTTTTCTGCCCGGATCTCTCCCTCAGCCTGCAACAGGGCGTCGGTAATCGAGAATGCGTCTCCGGAAGGCATCGGGGGCATTTGCACGGTCTTCTGATGTCCTTCATTCACGTAATTCTCCATCGGCTCGATCGAGCCGTCGTAAACGTGCATGCTGGTGGCGTAGTGAAGGTAATCCCCCGGATCGAGGTCAAGGCGAGTTGCCATCATCTCCTGGAGCATAGTGAAGCAGAACACGTCATGCGGCAGGCCCTTGTACGCGTCGTTGGACCGCATCGTGGTGGACATGTGAAGACGGCCGTCGCGCGCTACGAATTGCAGTGCAGTCGTGCACGGAATCTCCTCGTGATGGACCGCGATGTCCGCAGCATCGTAAAGTTGGATCACAGCGCGCTTGGACGTGGATTTCTCTTTCAGCAGCCTGGTGACATTCTCAAGCTGGTTGATGCTTCCGCGCATCGCATGTATCCGCGGACCGTAGGCGCCAGCGAGGATGCCATCTTCGGCATCCTTGGCGTAATCCGGGATGTATTCCTTGATGAACTCGAGCGTATCGAGGCCTCCGAGATACCAAAGCAGTTCCCCCAAGGCGCTGAAAGGCTTGCCACGGTCCTGCGATCGACTGATCCGAGCTCTGGGGTTAGTCATTCGGAAGGACACCCCAAGCCTTTCTCGCATTTCGCCGCGGGTGCCGACGTTCGCGGCCCCGTCCGCGAGAAGGATCGGGTACAGTTCTATCAGTATCTCATCAGATACCCTCCGGCGAAGGCCGCCTTGCGAGAGGACGGCACGGTAGCGAGGCTGCGCTCTTAAGGTCGCCCTTACGAGCGAAGTTAGCAGCACAGCATGAGCCATGTGACGTTATTGACCGGGCCTGAGCGTCGTCGTCGTTGGCGTGAAGAGGATCAGTGCCGGATACTGGCCGCGGCATTCG